>NZ_JBMLTR010000085.1:0-6794 GCF_049239865.1 Aquidulcibacter sp. | reverse complement strand
GGCGATGCCCGCCTTCAGATGCAGAGCCAGCCGGATAATTGGTTTGATATTCTGTTGGTTGACGCCTTCTCCTCGGACGCCATTCCAACCCATATGATCACCCAAGAGGCCATCGCCTCCTTCATGCAGAAGATGGCCCCCGACGGGATCATGATCGTGCACATCTCCAATCGCTATCTCGATCTGGGTCGAATTGTCGCCGATGCCGCGCATAAACTGGGCTATGTGGCGATGGAGGGAAATCGCGACGGGGCAGACGACAATCCCAATGCTGACACCAGCGTCCGCGTTGTCGTTATCGCCAAAACGCCCGACCGCTTGAAGGGCTATTCCTTGCCCATGTGGCAATTGATGATGCCCCGCAAAGAGCTGAAACCCTGGACCGATGATCATACGGATATTCTCCGCGCGCTGATGCCGGAGGAGTAAGGGGGCTTTTTTGAGTTTTTGGGGCGCAAGAGGGGGTGTTTAGGAACGCGCAGCACGTGCTGCGCTCGTCACCGCGGACACATGCGCAGCTCTTGCTGCGCGGTCCTTTTGGAGTGGCATTTCGCGGCCCCGAAGCGCCCTAAGCCTCCAGCCCGTCCTGCAGCATGCGCAGCGCGACGCGGACCGCTTCCAGCCGTACTTTTTCGCGGCCAATATCGCCAAACAAATGCTCCTCATGCCGGATGGAGCGGTTTTCCCGCGCGCTGGCGAAGTGGACGAGGCCGACGGGTTTCATGCCCGTACCACCACCTGGGCCGGCAATGCCAGTGATGGCGACGCTGAGGTTCGCGCGGCTTTCATGCAAGGCGCCTTCGGCCAGAGCGCGCGCGACGGGTTCAGATACCGCGCCAAAGTCGGCCAAGAGGTCGCCCGGCACATGCAACATCTCTTCCTTGGCGCGATTGGAATAGACGACAAAGCCGCGCTCAAACACGGCAGAAGAGCCCGCAATCTCGGTCAGAAGGGCGGCGACCAAGCCACCCGTGCAACTTTCCGCGGTCGTAATCTTGATGCCACGGGCCTCTGCATCCCCGATCAGCAGGCGGGCTGCCATCACGAGGTCTTGGGGGAAAATCGACATGGTCGCGATCCTAAATTAGAGCAGTGCCAAAATCGGCGGGCAGTAGGATGGTAGCAGTAGCTTGGGCGGCAATGCCTTCGGCGCGACCGGTAAAGCCCATGCCTTCGGTCGTCGTGGCTTTGACGGAGACTTGGCTTTCGCGAAGGCCCAGAAGCTGGGCCGTTCTTTGAACCATAGCATCGCGATGTGGGCCGATCTTTGGGCGCTCACAGATGATGGTCAGGTCGACATGATTGATGCTGCCACCGGCGGCCCGAACCATCTCGCCCGCATGGGCCAGGAAAATGCTGGATGCCGCACCGCGCCATTGTGGGTCGGTTGGCGGAAAATGCTTGCCAATGTCGCCAGCCGATAAAGCACCATAAATGGCATCTGCCAGACTGTGCCAAGCCACATCGGCATCGGAATGCCCTGCAAGCCCGTGACTATGGGGCACTTCGACCCCGCATAAGGTCACAAAAGTCCCCGGCGCGAACTTGTGCGCATCAAAGCCAGAGCCAATGCGGGGCAGAAGCTGCGGGGCAAGTAGGCGCGTCATGCGGTCAAAATCCTCTGGCCAAGTTATCTTTTCAAGCTCTGGGCTACCCCTGACGACTTCAATTCTCGCGCCAAAGGCCTTGGCGACCGCCACATCGTCCAGAGGCACTTGGTCGGCGGGCAGGGCGGCATAAGCGGCATGGATCAGGCTAGACTTGAAGGCTTGCGGGGTCTGTATCCGCACCAGCCCGTCGCGGGCTTGGGCCTGTTGAACCTGGCCATTCAGGGCAAGCCACAAAGCGTCGGCGATGGGAAGGCCGGGGGCTGTCCCATCAGCACCGGCTTCTAAGGCGGCAAACAAATTATCCAGCACCACCTGACCGAGGCCCGGCCGCGCCGCGTCATGAATGAAACTAAAGTGTGCGCCAAGGCCTGCGGCCGCGCGCAAGCCATTGGCGACCGATTGGGTACGCGTTTCGCCAGCGTCGGCCAACAGAAGCGATATCGAACCCGCGCACGCCAAAACGCGCTCGCGCATCTCTGGCGCACAGACAACGACAATCGCACCAAAGCGAGGGTCACGGCTAAAGGCTTCAAGGCTCCAGCGCAGAATCGCTTTGCCGCCGAGGGTCTGGAATTGCTTGGGCAGGCCTTCCTCGCCACGCCCAGAATCGGACGGGGAGACCTGTTTTGCGCGCGTCCCTGTTCCGCCAGCGACAAGGATCGCGACCGCCACGGGAGGGGAAGATTGGAGAGGGTCCATGCAGCAACCTTAGCCAGTTTGAGCCCGACACTCCAGCAACTTTGCCCGCTGTAGCGCGAACTTGGCCATCCTCTCAAATTTGACCGCGGAGCGGATGAGCGGCGGCTAAATTTCCAAATAGAACAAAAAATAGGCGTATTGTGATTAAATATCTTGCAATCAGCTTTATGTGACCTGCGGTTTTGACGTAGTCTGCCATTTATGTAAGCATCATGCTCTAACCAATTGGAAATGCCTGTTTTGGACCGCCTGAAAAACTCCTCGCTCTCGGTTGATTTTGTCCCCGGTCTCCCAACCGACCGAGAAGGCCAAATTGCTGCTGCCTTTTTGGAGGCGCTGCCCTTGCCTGCCTTGGGCGTTGAGGGTGGTGGCCAAATCATTCTGGCTAATGGCGCGGCACAAGATATTTTCTTAAAGTCCGTGCGCAGCATCAAAGCCAATGGCATCCTGGGTTTGTTCAGTGACGATAGCCCCATTCATGATCTGATCGAGCGGGCGCGCACCTCAGGCTCGCCCGTGAGTGGCCGCGACATGACCTTGCGCGGTCCAAGCTTTGGCGATTTTTCCTGCGACATTACCGCCTCACCCAGCGAGGATGGCGGCTTCATTGCTTTGGTGGTCCGTCCCAAAGGTCGGGGTCGTGATTTGTCAGAGCGGATGCAGGATATGGCCGGTGCCCGCTCTATGGCAGCCTTGGGCCGGACCTTGGCCCATGAGGTGAAGAATCCTTTGGCGGGGATACGCGGCGCCGCACAACTTTTGTTGCGCGACGCAGACCCCGGCGAGTTAGAACTGGTCAATCTGATCGTCGAAGAGACAGACCGTGTGCGTCGCCTGATCGACCGAATGGAAAGCTTTGGCGCAGACCCCCCAATTGAGTTTGCGCCCGTCAATGTGCACGCCTCGCTGGAGCGCGTCGCCACTCTGGCGGAAAACGGCTTTGCCCGCGAGATCAGCGTGAAGCGGCGCTTTGACCCGTCTTTGCCAGATGCCTTGGGTGATGAGGATCAATTGATCCAAGTGTTCCTGAACCTCGCCAAGAATGCAGCCGAAGCGGCGCAAAGTCGGCCTGAGGGTGCGGAAATCATTCTGGCGACCGCTTATCGTCACGGTGTTCGCATGCGCACGCCTTCGGGTGAAGCGCGCGACCTGCCTTTGGAAATCGCCTTTTACGACAATGGACGCGGCGTCGCGGAAGATGTGAAAGATTGTTTGTTTGAGCCCTTTGTCTCAACCAAACCGGCCAGTGGCGGCCTCGGTCTGCCCTTGGTGCAAAAGATTGTAAACGCACATGGCGGTGTCGTCGACTTTGAGTCCGAGCCGGGCCGGACGGTATTTCGGGTGCGTTTGCCGCTCTCCCATCAACGAACTGGCCTGCAAGCCAGTCGAAATAAATAGGACCGAAGAATGAGTGTTGCTGGGCGTAATGTTTTGATTGCCGACGATGATGCGTCCATCCGCTTGGTCTTGTCGCAGGCTTTGGCGCGCGAAGGCTATCAGGTCCGCGCGACAGGCAATGCCGCAACCTTGTGGAAGTGGATCAAAGAAGGTGAGGGGGATCTGGTCCTTACCGATGTGATGATGCCCGACGGCAATTTGTTCGACTATCTGCCCCGGATGCGCATGGAACGGCCCAAGCTACCCATTATCGTCATGAGTGCGCAAAACACGCTTTTGACGGCGGTGTCTGCTGCTGAACATGGGGCTTATGAATATCTACCCAAGCCGTTTGACCTCGATGTCATGGTTGGCTTGGTACGTCGGGCTTTGGAAGGCAAAAAGGATTTCAACGCCTCGAACCAACAGCGAAAGGCGGAAAAGGAAGAGCGTCTGCCCTTGATTGGTCGGTCTTTGCCGATGCAGGAAGTTTACAGGACTTTGTCGCGCGCCGCAGGCTTTGATCTGACCGTCTTGATTGAGGGCGAGTCTGGGGTTGGGAAAAAACTGGTCGCGAGGGTGTTGCACGAATATGGCCGGCGAAAGTCCGGCCCATTCGTGACCTTGAGTTTAGCGGCCCTAGACCCCCGCAGCCTCGACCAAGCGATTGAGGGCCATAATGGCATTGGCTTGTTTGCCCAAGCCGCGGGCGGGACCTTGTTCTTGGATGGTCTGGCTGATGCACCCATGCCGACCCAAGCCCGCTTAGCCCGTATTTTGGCAGACACCAGTGGCCCAAAGTCTTCTATGGGCGATGTGCGCTTGGTGGCAGCCAGTGACCGCGAACTAAAGGGCCTTGTGATGAACGGGGCTTTCCGGGAAGACCTTTATTATCGCTTGAATGTCGTGACCATCACCGTGCCGCCTTTGCGCGAACGCATGAGCGATGTGCCAGACCTCGCCCGCGCCTTTTTGGCAAGGGCTACTAAGGACGGTTTAGGTGAAAAGGCACTCGATAAATCCGGCGCGGACGAACTCGAAACGTGGTCTTGGCCCGGCAATGTGCGCGAGCTTGAAAATGTCATGCGGCGCATCGCAGCACTCAGCCCAGACCCCGTTATTGGGGCCGATACGATCCGGCGTGAACTCTTCAGAGAGCGCAGCCAACCCATCGTCACGGGCCATATTGGCCAAGATGATGATTTGGAAACCGTAGCACGGACAGCCATTTCAAAGCTCATCGCGCAGGCTTCAGCATCGGGTAAGTCCATGACGGATCTGCATGAAAGCGTGATCGCAGCCGTCGAACGGCCCCTATTCGAGCTCACCTTGCGGGAGACCCGGGGTAACCAGATCAAGGCTGCGGATATATTGGGTCTTAATCGCAACACCTTGCGCAAGCGCTTGGCATTGTTGGACATTGATGTCGGGCGCGGCAAGGCCTAACACAGGTTAGACTGTTGCGTTTTAGACACAATTGTGCTTTTCAGGGCACATGAGTTCACAGCAGCCGGTCTCACGTTCCAGTCCAGTTAGCGCCCGTGGCCCGGCCTTGTCCGATGCGGCTCATATCTCAGTCACCGATATGGGCGCCTATGTCGCCGCCATCGTCCTGACCTTTATCGGACTATTGTTTGCTGTTTCCGGCGGCGACATTGTTGGTCCTGCCAGTTCCTGGATCCTTGCCCTCCTGATCATCAGTGGTCTCTTGATTGCCTATTTGTCGTTGCGAGTAGGTAGCCGCGTCTTAGCCTTGCGCAATGCTGGTAAGAAGGCACAGACTGGCGCGCGCCTTCACCTGCGCTTTGTCATGTTGTTTGCCGCCAATGGCGTAATCCCCGTGATCCTGATTGCCTTGTTTTCCGCGCTGACCATCGGGCAGGGGGTCCAAGCTTGGTTCTCAGAACAAGTTCGCGAGGCGGTGCAGGCAACCCGCATCTTAGGCAATCAATCGGTCGATAAGACGGCTGAGACCACGAAGATCGACATTGCCGCCATGGCGGTGGACCTGAATGCGTCAGCCATCCAACTCAAGGCTGACCCGCAGGCTTACCGGGATTATTTGGCTTTACAGGCTGACCGTCGCGGCTTTGTAGCCGCTTATGTGTTAAACGCCCAAGGCACTAAACTGGCCCAAGCACAGCGCCCACAAGGTGTACCAAACTTCATCATGCCCGATGCGGGTGACTTTGCCACAGCGCAGGCTGGTGATGTCTCAATCAATATTGACCCATCGGCCGTCGTGCGTGCGCTTTATCGGCTCGACGCTTTCTCAAACTCCTATTTGGCCGTCGTCAGATTGCCAGAACCTGGCCAATTGGCCTTGTTTGAGAAGGCAAAAGCGGCTGTCTACGCCTATCAAGTGATTGAAGAGCGTCAGGGTTTGCTACGCCTGTTATTTGCGCTCGCTTATCTCGAAATCGTGCTTTTGGTGTTGATCGGCTCTGTCTGGCTGGGTTTGGTGTCGGCCGGCCGGATCAGCGCGCCAATTGGCCTCTTGGCCGATGCGGCAGAGCGGGTGCGTGCCGGGGACATGAGTGCGCGGGTCGCCCAAGTTGGCGGCGGCGATGAAATCTCTGCCTTGGCGACGACCTTCAACAAAATGACGGGCGAATTGCAGTTTCAGCGCCGGGCTTTGGAAGAGGCTGCCGAATATGCCGAAACGCGATCTGTCTTTATTGGCGCGGTTTTGGAAGGTGTGTCGGCTGGCGTGGTCAGTTTGGACAGCACCAATAGTGTCCGCGCAGCCAATGGGTCAGCTGGCCGACTTTTACAGGCACAAGATGATCGCCTTGAGGGCCGCGACTTCTCCGTGATTGCACCAGAATTCATGGCGATTGTTTCGAGCGCCCGCCCGCTGCATCCTGCGCAAGGCCAAGCAGAGCGCCTGGTGGGCGCGGAGACGCTGCTGTTTGACGTGCGTGCTGCTTATGCCGGCGATGATTTGGTCGTGACGTTTGACGACGTGTCTGGCCTGTTGGCAGCCCAACGCCAAGCCGCTTGGAAAGACGTAGCGCGCCGCATTGCCCATGAGATCAAGAACCCGCTGACTCCGATCCAATTGTCAGCCGAGCGCCTCAAACGCAAATATGCCGATGTGATCACCAC
>NZ_JBMLTR010000084.1:0-2930 GCF_049239865.1 Aquidulcibacter sp. | reverse complement strand
CCCCGCCGCCGCCACAAGAAGCTAGCAAGGCCAAAGCACAGATCCCAGCGGTTAGTTTTACTGTCTGTTTCATCAAAACGCCTCCTTCAATTGCCCGTCATCTTGAGCAAGGATGAGCTGTTCAAGTGGTTTGCGGCCAAATAGCCGGAATAATATTGGCGTAACCAAAGCGTCCAAGAGTGTCGCGGACACAAGGCCACCAAAAATAGTGACAGCTACGGGATGCAAGATTTCCTTGCCGGGCTCGCCAGCTCCTAAAATCAGCGGGATTAGAGCAAGTCCGGCGGACAAAGCCGTCATGAGAACGGGGGTCAGGCGCTCCAATGTGCCGCGGATTATCATGGCATCGCCAAAGGTCTCGCCCTCATGCACTACCAAGTTCAGATAATGACTGATCTTTAGAATGCCGTTTCGCGCAGCGATTCCGGTGAGTGTCACAAAGCCAACGAGACTTGCAACGGAGAGCGGCAAAGCGAAAAGCCAAAGTGCAATAACCGACCCAATTAGCGCCATTGGTACGCCGCCCATCACGATCAAAGCCAGAGAGATCGACCGATAGCGACTATATAAAAGCGCAAAAATCAGTGCAAAAGATACTAGAGTTAGCCCACCAATGGTAGCCGTAGCTTCAGCTTGTGCCTCAAACTGTCCTTCCAATGCATAAAAGCCACCGGTCGGCGCAGGTACAGTATCCATCAAAGCGCGGATGTCTTTTGTGATTGCCGAAAGATTGGCACCCGGTGCCAGATTGGCTTGTACCACAATGCGGCGCTTGCCGTTTTCCCGATTGATTTGGTTTGGTCCGTCAGTCTCACGCACAGTAGCTATTTGAGAAAGCGGAATAGCGCCGCTTGGTGTCTCGACCAAAAGACTGGACAAGGCTTGGGTCGTGCGGGACTCCTCAGGCAAACGGATGACAACTTCAAAACGGCGGACGCCATCAATGATTGTGGAAACCGTTTGGCCACCGGATAAAGCTTCAACCGCTCTGGTCACTTCGGCAGGGTTGATTCCATACAGGCTGGCCCTCTGGTAGTCCACAATGACCTCAAGCTGAGGTACTCGAACGATCTTCTCCACGCGCACATCGACAAGGCCATTGATCCCAGCCATACGCGCTTGTAATGCATCTGCGGATCGGCGCGCGGTATCCATGTCTTCCCCATAGACCTTAACGGCAATAGGTGATGTGACGCCGGAAAGCATATGATCTATGCGGTGTGCCAATGGGCCACCCACGCCAATGCTGGCAGGTAGAGGTGCAAGTACTTTGCGAATGTTAGCGGAAACCTCGTCACGTTCATGTGCAGAGAGGCCAAGCTGCAGTCTTACATCTAATTCATTGGAATGAACACCTTCGGCATGCTCGTCCAACTCGGCTCGACCCGTGCGACGGCTAACACTTTTGACGCCGTCAACTGCCAAGATCAACTGTTCTGCGGTAGCCCCCATGCGCGCACTGTCCGCAAGACTAACACCTGGTTGTAAGGATAAACCAACAAGTAAAGTACTTTCGTTGAAGGCTGGCAGGAAGGCACGTGGCAACATCAGCGCGCCGCCCACAGCAAGAATCCCCGCCAGCGTTGCCCCAATTAAGACAGGCCTTACATGCTTAAAGCCCCAGTCTAAAAGTCTTTGATTAGCGCGCTTGAGTCGCACGACCAGCCAACTATCATGCTCGACCGGCAAGGCCTTCATCTTGGGTAAGAGGTAGTAGCACAGTACAGGCGTAAGGGTGATCGAGACGAGCAAGCTCGCGAGGATCGAGACTACATAAGCTATTCCCAGAGGCTGAAAAAGCCGCCCCTCGATGCCCGATAGAAAGAACAAGGGCAGAAACACCAGAATGATGATCATTGTGGCATAAACGATACCCGAACGGACTTCCCCCGTGGCGCGCGCAATAACAGTCATAGCAGGCAAGGGCTCCGTTAAAGCGCGGTTTTCCTTCAAGCGACGGTAGACATTTTCGACCCCCACCACAGCGTCATCAACCAATTCACCGACAGCAATTGCCAGCCCCCCCAAAGTCATGGTGTTGATCGAAAGGCCGAACGCAGAAAATACGAGTGCCGTGATAAGGATCGACATTGGCAAGGCTGCCAGACTGATGGCTGTCGTGCGAACATTAAGTAGGAAAAGGAACAAGATCACCGCAACCACGAGGCCGGCTTCAATGATGACTTTCTGCAAAGTACCCAGCGAGGCTTCGATAAAATCCGCCTGCCGCATCTGAACTTGTGTTGCGGTCACACCTTTGGGCAGGGTCTTGTTTAACTCGGTCAGCGCCGCCTCGACGCTCTTGGTGACCGCCACGGTGTCGGCACCAGGTTGCTTTTGAATGCCGATGATAACGGCAGGCTTGCCCGCAAACCCCGCATCGCCGCGCCGAAAGCGCGCTGCAAACTCAACTTCAGCCACTTGATCCAGTCGAACCACACCGCCACTGCGCGTGGCAATTGGAATTGAGCCCAAATCCTCGACCCGTAAGGTCCGTGACAAAGCACGTACGACAAATTCTCGACCACCCTGATCAATAAAACCGCCTCCGGCATTAGAGGCAAAGCCCTGTGCTGCGCGCTCGATGGCCTCCAAACTGACGCCCAATTGACCCATACGGGCAGCGTTGGGCGAAACTCGGAATTGCCGGACTTGCCCCCCAATAGGGATCACCTGTGCAACACCTGGAATAGTCAGGAGGCGGGGCCGGATTTGGAAGTCTGCAAGCTCTCTGGCAGCCATGGGGTCAGCGTCGCCATAGGGAATAGCCACCAGCATAATCTCGCCCATGATCGACGTAACTGGGCCCATTTGCGGGGCATGGTCGAGGTCCGCCATCGCTTCTTTTGCTAAAGCAAGCCGCTCAGACACCTGCTGGCGCGCCCGGAAAATTTCTGCATCCCAGCCAAACTCAACATAGACCATCGAGA
>NZ_JBMLTR010000083.1:0-4655 GCF_049239865.1 Aquidulcibacter sp. | reverse complement strand
TCTTCGCGCTCGATGAAGTCTTCATCTTCGAGATCGAGATCGGCTTCGATAAAGATGGTGCGACGCGGGACGGCATAGGTGTCACGCACATGAGTCAATTCGGTGCGGATAATCTCAATCACGCGAGCTCGTGAACGCAAAATATCCAGCAAATCAGCGATCTTGGCAGCCAAAGAACGGACTTCGTTGGACAATTCATCGCGGCCCAAGCCGGTCAATCGTTGCAAACGCAAGTCCAAAATAGCGCGCGCTTGGTCGTCACTCATGCGGATTGTGCCCGCTTCTGTCAGGACAGAGCGTGGGTCAGCAATCAATTGAATGATGGGTGCCAAATCGTGTGCCGGCCAATCGCGGCTGGTCAACGCTAAGCGGGCAGAGGCAGGATCGGGCGATTCCCGGATCAAGCGCACCACTTCGTCGATGTTGGCAACCGCGATCGCCAGACCAACTAAGTCATGGCCGCGGTCGCGGGCTTTGTTAAGACGATGGCGGGTGCGACGGGCAATCACTTCTTCCCGGAAGGTCAGGAAGGTCTCGATGAGGCCACGCATCGACAATTGAATTGGACGGCCACCGACCAGCGCCAACATATTGACGCCAAACGAGGTCTGCAGCTGCGAATAGCGGTAAAGTTGGTTCAATACGACTTCTGCCGAAGCATCGCGCTTAAGTTCGATCACAACCCGCATACCGCGTCGGTCGCTTTCGTCGCGGAGACCCGAAATGCCTTCAACCCGCTTTTCGCGTACCAATTCAGCGATCCGCTCGATCATCGAGGACTTGTTCACCTGATAGGGAATTTCCGAGATGATGATGGCTTCGCGGTCGCCGCGCATGTTTTCAACTGACGTCTTACCACGCATGATGACAGAGCCGCGCCCGGTCAAGAGGCCATTACGAGCGCCCGTTCGGCCGACGATTTCCCCACCTGTCGGAAAGTCAGGACCTGGCACAATGTCCAGCAAATCCTGATCCGACAGGCTTGGATTATCCAAGATTGCCAAAGTCGCGTCACAAATCTCACCCAGATTATGCGGCGGGATATTGGTCGCCATACCAACGGCGATACCGCCTGCGCCATTGACCAAGAGGTTTGGATATTTGGCTGGCAGAACAACTGGCTCGCTTTCAGAGCCATCATAATTATCTTGGAAATTGACCGTGGATTCATCGATATCGTCCAGTAGCGCCATAGCTACTTTGGCCAGCTTGCTTTCGGTGTAACGCATCGCAGCAGGAGGATCGCCGTCGACTGAGCCGAAATTCCCCTGCCCATCGATCAAAGGCAAGCTCATGGAAAAGTCCTGCGCCATGCGCACCATCGCGTCATAGATCGCACTGTCGCCATGGGGGTGATACTTACCCATTACGTCCCCGACGATGCGCGAAGACTTCACATGCTTCTTGTCGGGCGTATAGCCGCCCTCGCCCATGGCATACAAAATCCGCCGGTGCACAGGCTTCAGACCATCGCGCGCGTCCGGGAGAGCCCGTGCCACGATCACACTCATCGCATAGTCCAAATAAGAGGACTTGAGCTCATTCTCGATAGAAATTGGCGTGATGCCCTTTACGTCGACAATGACTGTCTCTGGGCGGTTGGGTTCAATCGGATCTGCGCCGTCTGTTTCTGGGGTATCGGTCAAGGGGTAAGCCGTCTGTTGCTGATCAGGATGGTTGCGATTCGGACGCAACCTTGCACCCGCACTCTAGCATTCGCCTGCGCGCAGGTCCAAACTTCGTGCATGCATTTGCCGCCTTTTGGTGATAGAAGATGTGGGCAATGAACGGAATGGATGATCATCCCCCAAGCAACCAGCAACAAGGGCCAAGCAGCCCTCGGCACACAGATCATTTTCGCGCAATTTTGACGAAACTGGCCGTGACAGGCTTTATATTGGGCTGTGTGGCGGTGGTTGTGACCCTCCTCTTACCGAAACCCGTTTATGAAGGCCGTCTGGTGGGGCAAATCGGTGACGTGCATATCTACGCTGTCCCCACAAACGCCGATCAGGAAAGCTTAGTCGTTTGGCATGGTGGACGAAAATTGGATGCTCTACCCGCCGATCCAAACAATCCGATCCAGCAATTTGACCTCTCCTCGGCTGACCGTCAGGCGGCAGGAACTCGCCATCCCGACCTCGTGGTGGATGGTTGGTCAGGCGGTATGCATTGTTGTCTCACCCGCTTTGTGTTCGATGGGCCAACTGGCAAGCTCATTGGTAAGCTGTCTTTGGGCAGCAGTGGTGCATCGCGATTTGTTCCCTTAAAGCGCACAGAACAGTATCCCGCAGCCTTTTTGGCCTTTGACGACATGACCTTCGATGGCCAAAGCGAGTTATCTGGTGCGCCATTGGCCCCAATTCTAGTGGTATGGCAGGGCCAGAGATTTGGCCTTTATCGAGAGGCGATGAAAGCCACAACGCCGGAAACTCCAGCGCCCTATCTTTTGAGTAGTGATTTCCAAGAAGCTCAGTTAGAGCTTGCAACCACGGTCAGCGCAGAGCCTGCAGGAACCAGAGGCGAGATAGCCCAAGCGCTCGATCTAGCTGCCCAAACCCGTTTGGCTGACATGCAAGCCGCCGTCCTTGATCCACAAGATCCGCCGAGCTTTGCGCCACTCATCGGTTTCTTGAATGAGTATGTGTATAAGGGCCAAGCCGAGACAGGGTTTGCCGCAGTCAGAAAGGCCCATGAGGAGACGCCTGAATCCTTGCGCCCCGCTCTCGTGACCTATGCCATACTGCTTCGACAGTCCCAGTGGTCTGACGACCTCAATCGCTTGAATGACGGTAAGCTGATTGGTCTATTGGACCAAACTGATAGCCCCAAAACTGGGACGCCCTAGAAATGGCTTTTCACCTCGAACTTTCACCCTTTTTGAGTAATTACCTAGGAGTAAGAGCTCAAAAATGGAGATCAGCCGCCGCATCCAAAATGGCCTCGCAATCGAGGCGATAGGTCCGGTAAAGGTCCGGCAAATCGCCGGTCTGACCAAATTGCTCCACACCTAGGGCACGCACCCGGTGGCCAAGAACAGAGCCAACCCACGAAAGGGCTGCGGGTGATCCATCGAGCAAGGTGATCAGCCCTGCCCGCGCATGCAGCGGGCTTAAGAGCTGTTCAATGTGACTGGCCAAGCGGGGCCCACCTGTCCAGCGCGCACGCCCTGCCGCGGTCCAGCCCCGGTGCAAGAGATCTGGCGAGGTTACTGCCAGTACGCCCATACCCGGATAATCCTCTTTCAGCACGTCAAACCCGGCCAATGCTTCTGGTGCCAACGCCCCACAATAGATCAAGGCCAGCTCTGCTCCTGGGCTTGGCGGGATCAACCAATAAGCACCTTGCAGAGCTCCAGCTTGCCAACTGGCATCAGGCCGGATGGGCTGGGTCAGCAGGCGTGTCGAGAGGCGGAAATAATGGCACCCGCCTGTCTCTTCTTGCAGATCAACAAAACTATGGCGCATCAGTAGGGCCAATTCGTCAGCAAAGGCTGGTTCCCAATGGGTCAAGCCAGGCTGGCCCATCCCGATCAAAGGCGTGTTGATCGACTGGTGCGCGCCGCCTTCAGGTCCAAGCGTTAAGCCCGACGGCGTCGAGACCACAAGGAAGCGGGCATTCTGGTAAATTGCGTAATTCAGCGCGTCGAGACCACGGGCAATAAACGGGTCATAGAGCGTGCCGATGGGAAACAAGCGCTCGCCAAAATGTTCGCCAGCCAAACCAAAAGCAGCTAGATTGAGGAAGAGGTTGTTCTCAGCAATGCCCAATTCAATATGCTGGCCTGCCCCTGAACCTGTCCAGATTTGCGGGCTAGCGATCTTGCGGTCCTTGAACACGTCCTTGGTCGTGGTGCGCGAGAACAAGCCCCGCCGATTCACAAAGCCACCCAAATTGGTGGAGACCGTCACATCTGGTGAGGTCGTCACGATCCTAGCGGCAAAGTCGCTTTCGGTCTTTGCAATATCGGCGAGGATTTTGCCAAATGCCGCCTGCGTGGCTTGCTGTTCCCCGCTGGGCACCTCAAACGTGTCAGGAATAGCGACGGGCTCAGGATTATACCGTCGTTTCACGTGGGCTTGAAACGGCGCTTGGGCGATCAAGGCGCGCACCGCTGCTTCATCTGCTTGGTTCAGACCTGCCAGCGCATCCCATTCCTGTCCTTCAGGGACACCCAGGGACTGCCGTAAGGCGTCAATCTGTGTCGGGGTCATCAGGCCTGAATGATTGTCCTTATGGCCCTGAAACGGCAGCCGCCAGCCTTTGACCGTATAAGCAATGAAAAGCTTTGGCCGATCATTTTGGGCCGCTTGATCAAAAGCTTCCACCAAGGTTTCAAGGCAATGACCGCCCAATTGCGTCATGAGGTTTGAGAGCGCTGCGTCATCATACGTGCCGATGAGGCTCTGCCCTTCCGCTGGCAGATCTTGCAGTAAACGCTCCCGCCAAGCGGTACCGCCCTGATAGCTCAGCGCCGCATAAAGATCGTTCGGGCAGGACTCGATCCACGCCTGTAGTGATTGGCCGCCGGGCTTTGCAAACGCCTCTAACTGACGCTTGCCATATTTAAGGGTCAGAACGTCCCAACCGACGGTTTCAAAGATGTCGTCAAACCGGTCCCACATCCGTTCAGACGTCGTGGCATCCAAGCTTTG
>NZ_JBMLTR010000082.1:0-4479 GCF_049239865.1 Aquidulcibacter sp. | reverse complement strand
GGGTCTTATGCAATGATCATCCAGCGATCATAAAGCGAAGCTAGCGACTGCTTAGCCCAGGCAAGAAAACTCTCGTCTCGTTCCGCTTCGCCGTGTTCAATCCACCAAACGACGCCATCGATCAGGAAACCGGCTACCGCATGGGCGCATAAGCCGCGAAGCATAGTATCCTGAGCGAGCCGAGGGTTTGTCTCGGCCAACAAGTCGTCCGTTTTTTTGACAATTCCTGAATGCAAAGCATCAAAATAATGGCGCAACTCTGGGTCACTCGCGCAATGTCGCACAAGGATCTTAAGCTCATTTGGATTTGCTCGCGCCAACGCGATTACCTCTCGCAAGTTTCGTCCAAGGCCTTTCCATGGTCTGCTCTGTAACTCACGCCAAAGCGCAGACAGACGTTGCAGGATCGTGTGAATAAGCTCGTCTTTGGACGAAAAGTGCCGGTAAAGCACTTGCTTGGGGATTCCCAGCGCTACAGCCAGCGTATCCATAGTCGTTCCACGCACGCCCTGTTGCGCCAGGACAATGGCTGCAGCTCGCGCAAGTTCATCAACCCGTGCTTGTCTGCGGGTAGCGGCTTCTTCGCGTGGCGGCCGACCCCTGCGTCTATGGGAGACGAGAGCTGTCGCGAAATCTGGAGCTTGGACCACTTTTTTCTCCTGTAAACTGACATTTTATACATTTCGCTTGACTGTTCAAGATATGTGAGACTAATTTGTAACAAATAAAAATCGAACTTAAGGAGGAGCGCATGGCCGCCTATCGTCTCGGGCTTTTGGCATCAGTTTGTATTTCCGGATGGACTACTACTCCGGCTTTCGCACAATCAGCGGCTCAGCAGGCAGCGCCAATTGTCGCAGATCGTCCAGCCCAAGACCCCCAGTTACAGGTCGTGGAGGAGGTCATTGTGACCGCGCGGAAACGTGCTGAGCGTCGCGATGACGTGCCAGCCTCGCTGTCTGTCTTCGATCAGGCCTATATGAAGGCCATGGACGTTGCATCTGGCAAGGATCTGACCCGTATTACACCTGGAGCCTACGTGATCGATAACGGATCGGGGTTTAATGACGAATTTCTGATTCGTGGCGAAGGCGCCGCCCGACAGAATAATGCTGAAACTGGCGTTGGCCTTTATCGCAATGGAACCTTCATTGCTGGTGGCAATGCTGGCGGTCGCAATTTTGTGCCAATTGACTTCTTCGACGTCGGCTCAGTTACCGTACTTCGTGGACCACAAGGCTCCTTTTATGGACGCAATGCTCTCGGCGGCGCAGTGGAGATAGTTTCGCAGAGACCGAGCACTGACGCTGAGGGTGAAGTTCAGGTGAGTACTGGTTCAAATCAAAGCCATACGGCCGAGTTGATAGCTAATGTCCCTTTTGCCGAGACTTTCCTAGTGCGCGTGGGTGGCTTTGTGTCCGACCAACAAGAGGGTTTCTATAAGTCTTCGATCACGGGGCAGTTTCTCGATACGGAAGAAACGACTGGATGGCGTGCACAAGCAAACTGGCGGATTTCTCAGAGTTTCGACGTAAACTTGCTGTTAGAGCGTTCAGATGAATTCGGACCAAATGTCATCGCATTCGGGCAAGTGCTGCCTCAGAACGATCCCCCGATCAACCCTGTTGGGGCACCCACGGGATTCTCAGTTGGAAGATTTTTAAAGCCCGTAGACACGCCCAGCTTCTTTGACCGTTCAACGCAAATGAAGTCCTTGGAATGGAACTGGGACCTCGGATTTGCCGAGTTGAAGTCGACGACCGCTAATCGGAAGCGAATTGCAGCAACGCAATCTGATGTTGATGTCTTTGGCAATAACAATTTGGCACGGGTGGTTCCGACTGTTGCGCTGGGTAGCGAGGAGTTCGAACGTTTGACCCAAGATATTCGCTTGGTGTCACGATCAGACTCAGCGCTCACTTGGGTCGTCGGCTTCGAATACAATAAAGTCGACTCAAGTTTTGACACTGTTAGGTTCTCTGATGCACAGCGCAATGACCGTTTTGATGGCGTTTCCGATGTGCCAACTACCCTACCCTCCGCTTGCCTGGTTGCTCCGACTTGCACACTTGCTCAAGTTCAAACTACCGCCCGAAACGCTTATCGGCTTGAGGACTCAGGGGTTGATGACACCTCTATCGCTGCCTATGCTGCAAGCACTTGGCGGGTACTTGATACACTTCAGATAAGTGCGGACATTAGATGGAGCCAAGACGAGAAAAACTTCAGCCTCGCCAACGTTTTCCGCCTCGACAACCCGGCAACACCGGTCAACGAGCAACTAACGCGGTCGATTTCTGCTTCTGAGACATTTAGCAAGTGGACACCCAGTGTTTCATTCAACTGGCGCTTTGCTGACAACCGCACTCTTTTTGGAAGGATTGGAACTGGCTTTCGGGCGGGCGGGTTCAACAACGATTTGGGCGAGATAGGAGATGGGGTAAGCGCAATTGCAATACCATTAAGTTATGGTGAGGAGTTTGTAACGGCTTATGAAATCGGGACCCGCGGTCGCCTTGGGAGGGCTGTTCGATATGATGTTTCTGCGTATTTAAACCAAAAGCAGAATGTGCTGGTAAATTACTCGGTGTTCGCCGGGACCAGTGCCACCAACACATTGCGAAACGTTGGTGTCTTGGCGGCCGCTGGCGACTCTCAACAATATGGCATTGATGCCGAGGTCTCGGGTCGGATCCAATTGGGAGCAGGCGTGCTATCGCCTCGATTGAGTCTCTCCTGGGCTAATGGTGAATATGATGGAGGCTCGGTTTACTCAAATACCCAGACCAATCCTTCCGGTACGCTCGCACTCGTCTCGATCGATGGCAAAAAAATCCAGCGGCTCCGCGAATGGACCACGGCATCCACTCTCCAATATCGTCGCCCGCTTGTGGGGGAACTAGACCTTGTGTTGATGCTCAGCCAGCGCCTGGAGCTCGGTGGCTTCGAGGATCCCGCCAACAACAATTTAATGGATGATGTTACGCTCTACGACGGCTCAATTGGGATCGAAAGCAAGAATTGGCGCTTTACCTTTAGTGGGAAAAACATCACCGACGAGGAATATTTCAACATCTCCCCGGGAAATCTGAGCTTTCAAGCTCAACAGAACGAACCTCGAACTTGGCGCGCAACTCTGAGTGTCAAGTACTAATTCCTAACCGGCAGCTGTACAACAGTTTTTGCTAAGCACTTATGGCACTCGGAAAAGCCGTCGTCAGCAATGCGGGTTTTTCAAAAGAAATCACTGATGAAACTCAATTCGACGGATTAGCCTGCCTTAATCGTTAAGCATGAGCGACCTTTTATTCCGGAGCACAGAACCATGCGTCTTACCCTCATCCTGTCATTGATTGTGACCTTCATTGCGGCAGTCATTAACCCGGCTGCCGCGCAAACAATGGCCGCCATGGATATTTCATTCAAGGTAGGCGAAGCGGAGCGACGCGCCATTCTCGTCAATGAGGCACCAGCAGGCGAGATTCGACCAGTTGTAATTGTTTTGCATGGTGGAAACGGCAGCGCCGAAAATCAGCGTCTGCGTACCGGTTTCGATGATGTTGCGCGGTCAGAAGGCTTCACTGTTGTATATGCGGAGGGAACCCAATGGGCTCCTCGTCAACATGCATGGAACACCGGATATCTGCTCCGTAAGCAGGTCGGTGGTGCCGATGATATTGCCTACCTTGATAAGTTGATTGACCTCTTGATAAGTCAGTATCGAGCAGACCCAGCTCGAATTTATATGACTGGTGGCTCGAATGGAGCGATGATGACCTTGGTCTACGCAACACAGCGACCGCAGCGGCTCGCGGCCGTGGCTCCCATTGTTGGAGCTATGTTCTCCTTTGATAGCCGCCCAATCGTCCCCCTTCCAATTTTACTCATCAATGGCGGCTCAGACAATGAAGTTCCAATTGAAGGCGGCCTGAGTCGCAACGAACTTGTTAGAAGAAATCAGGCCGCCTCATATAAATCGCTTGAGGAGACGGTATCATTCTGGGTGGCCGCTAATCGGTCAAAGTCAGTACCAGTCGTCGAGCAAGTCGGGACAGTTACCACTCGAGTTTTTTCTGCTGGCCCGGCAGGCGCTGAAACAGTTGTGGTTGTAGACTCAGCTGGTGGTCACGGATGGCCAGGAAGCAAGTCAAATCGCCAAGAAAACACCCCAATTCAGGCCTTTAAAGGTGCTGACCGCGTGTGGACGTTCTTTAAGGATAAGCAGCGAGTGCCAGTGCCAGCGCACTCAGTGATTGGAGCAAATGAGAACAAAGGGATGTCCGTTCCGCACAACACGATGCCAGTTGCTTCGAAAATCCAAGGCGAGCAAAGCAACAGTGCCCGCGCTGCGGCTTCTGGCATTGATGCAAACCAAGATGGTATGATCTCCCGCGCTGAATGGCTTGCTGCTGGCTTTCGCGAGCAGGGATTTGCAATCATGGATAGTGATCGAAACGGGAATCTTTCGCCCCAGGAACT
>NZ_JBMLTR010000081.1:0-6889 GCF_049239865.1 Aquidulcibacter sp. | reverse complement strand
CTGGCGGTACCAGTGATAGCTGGCCTTAGGCGTGCGCTTCTGGCTTTCGTAATCCACATGTACCAAGCCAAATCGCTTGGAATAGCCATGCCCCCATTCAAAATTATCAAGGAGTGACCAAACCAGATAGCCGCGTACATCATAGCCATCATCAATCGCGCGCGCGATTTGGCTGAGATAGCCTGTTAGCAAGCCAATCCGATCATGATCGAGCACTTCGCCAGTGGCGGTCATTTCATCGGGGAAGGCACCGCCATTTTCGGTGATATAGATGGGCAGCGCGGCATAGTGCTCATAGACGCGGGCAATCACTTCATAAATGCCCTCTGGCCGGATTTCCCACCCCATCAAGGTCACGGGCGTTCCAGCTGGCGGGGGCACAAAGCCCATGCCGCCGCCCGCAGTCGCGCCATCGGCAGACACGCTGGCAGGCTTCGCCGCAATTTTTGAGCGCGTGTAATGATTGATGCCGAGGAAATCCAAATCTGCCTTCAGGCGGTCCATATCGCCGTCGCGAATGAATGGGGTGACCATGGCCCCGATCTCATCTGGGTATGTCCCCTTGAAGATCGGATCTAGGAAGGCGCGGTTCATGATGGCATCGGCTAATGCGCTGGCGGCCACATCCTCTGGGCTTGTCGAGGCGGGCTGCACGCCATTGATCGAGAGTACGGTGCCGACCTTTGCGCCAGGAGCCAGACGGCGCACGAGGAGCACGCCTTCTGCGGTTGCCAGGCTGACATGGTGCACGGCGGCCCCATAAGCAGCGGGGTCCTTAAGGCCGGGGGCATGTTGTCCCAATAGATAGCCGAGCGAGGTGAATATCGTCGGCTCGTTAAACAGGCACCAATGGGTGACGCGGTCCTTCAAGCGATTGGTGACAAGCTGGACCAATTCGAGAAACCAATCCACCGATGCCCGATTGGCCCATCCGCCTTGGTCTTGTAAGGCTTGAGAATAATCCCAGTGATAAAAGCAGACCCAAGGCTCTAAGCCGCGCGCGATGCAGGCATCCACCAGCCGATCATAGAAGGCCAGCCCGGCTTCATTCACCCGTCCAGCACCATCGGGCAAAACGCGCGCCCAATTGATCGAGAAGCGATAGGCCGTCATGCTGGCCGCTTGGGCCAGATCGAGATCTTCTGCAAAGCGGTGGTAGTGATCACAAGCAATGTCGCCCGTATCGCCCTGATGGATTTTACCGGGTGTATGGGAATAGCGGTCCCAAATGCCTTCCCCGCGACCATCGGTTTGGGCGGCACCCTCAATTTGATAAGCGGCGGTTGAAGCGCCAAAGACGAAACTTTCGGGAAAGCGAATAGGCATCGATTAATGACCTTGAAGTGGGTTGGTAGGGGTGTTGCGCGCGGCGATCTGCTGCCGCAATTCAGCATGGCGCTTGGCGTCGATTGGGTATTTCCAAAGGAGTGCCATGGAGGCCAAAACGCCAAGAAGTGGAATGAGCGACATCATGGCGGTGATGCCATCAAGGGTTTGGACGGATTGTGCTTGGTTGGCTTTATAGCCGACCCCGTCCAACATCAGCCCAAGCAAAAGGGCATTGACCCCAAGGGCGGCCTTTTGCGCAAAACTGGCAAAGCCAAACACTTTGGCCTCATGGCGCACGCCATGATGGGCCTCGCCCCATTCAACCGTGTCAGGCAACATCGACCAAAACAACACACCAAATGACGACCCGCCGACTGAAATCACCATGATGATCGCCATAACGACGCTGACGTCTTTGGATGGATTGAAATAAAACGCCAGATAACCCAATGCCGAGATCACGCTGCCCATCATCCAAGCCGCGCGCTTTGAGGTCTTAGAAGCGATGAACACCCAGACGGGCACCAAGACCAGCATGGCAAGTGCCGGTGTAACCAAGGCCAGCGTAGCCGATTCCGGGGCTTCTAGAACATATTTGAAATAATAGAGGACATTCTTGGAAAACATGGTCACCGCGATGGATACCGCGATGATCACCAAAAACACCCGCACCAAGGGGCCATTTTGAGCAAATTGGGAGAAGAAGGCACCCACGTCGTTCCACATGGGCTCTGGCGTCGGTGCGGCTTCGGTCTCTTCAGGCTCGCGCATGACCGAGACGACAAAGGCAAAGATCAAGACCGCCAGAATGCCTGCCGCCATGGCCGCCAAAACATAGCCACGCCCTTCATCGCCTTGACCGAATTTCTTCACGACCAAGGGCGTCAACATAGCCACCGTCAGCACGCCGGATGCGGCACCCATCATGCGGAAGCCTGCAAGCTGCGAGCGCTCATTGGCGTCAGATGACAGGCGGGCTTGCAAGGAGGAGAATGGAATACTCGCCACCGTATAGGCGGTGCGCAATAAGCAATGGGTGAAGGCGATCCAGATCACCAACGCAATGCCGGTAAAGCCCGGGTTCCAAAAGGCCAAGGCATAACTAATCGCCAAAGGTATGGCGCCCATCGCAACCCAAGGCCGATACCGGCCCCACTTCGTCCGAGTCCTGTCGGCGATGATCCCCATGACGGGATCGGTGACGGCATCCCAAGCCAGCGCGATGGCATAGACAAGGCCTGCAATGGTCGGGCTCACACCAAACACATCGGTGTAAACATACATCAAGAACAAGCCGGTTCCCGACCACACAAGGTTGAAGGCAAAGTCTCCCGCGCCAAAGCCAAATTTGGCAAGCAAGGGTAGGCGCGCGTCTGGTGTTGCGGCAGGTTGCCCGCTGGGGGTGCTCTGTTCAGCCATCGGATTTAGGGAGCCTTTTTGAGGGGGCGAGTTTCGTTGGGCAATTGGATCGGCCCATCGGCTTGCGGGGAAGTTCTTTGCTGTGTGATCGCGCCAAATTCCGCCCTGGCTGCGTCAATCATCGCCTTGAGCCGATCGACGATTTCTGGGAAGCGGTCGGCCAAGCTGACGGTCTCGCCGCGGTCGTTCTTCATATTGAACAAGAGGCGGTAATTGAACTGATCCAACGGCGCGTCAAAATTTAGGTAGTAAGCGCGAACCACCATGCGCCAGTCTTGCGTGCGGACGGCTGCCACATTGGCATTGGAGAAGAAGTAGAGCTTGTCATGGGGCGTTACTGCCCCGCGTTTGGACAGGATTGGCCAAATGTTTTGACCATCAATCACGCGATCGGTTGGGACTTTCGCACCAGCGAGCGCTGCCAAGGTGGGCAACAGATCAATATTCATCGACATCTGGTCTGAGACGGTCCCGCTTGGAATCTTGCCGGGCCAGCGGGCAATGAAGGGCACACCGTAAGCACCCTCATAGGTGCTGCCTTTGCGATCCCGGAGTGGCCCACTGGAGCCTTCCCACCAAGGTCCATTGTCACTGGTGAAGATCACCAAAGTATCTTGATCTTTGCCCGCGGCCTTAAGGGCTTTGAGAATTTCGCCCGTGGTCCAATCCATTTCTTCGACAAAGTCACCATAAAGGCCCTGCTGGGACTTGCCCCGAAAAGCCGGGCCGGGCCGCAGTGGAACATGAGGCGCTATATGGGCGACATAGAGGAAGAAGGGCTTGTCGGAAGGTGAGTTGATCACCCCTTTGGCCTCTTCAACCAGCCGTTCGGCAAAGGTCTCTTGAACCAAGGGTTCTTCAAGGATCGTCATGTCGCGATAGAGCGGCAGCGGGTTCATATCGTTGGACCACGGCACGCCCCAGAAGGATTGAAAGCCATGCCGTGTTGGCCAAGCACTGGCCACCGATCCTAAATGCCACTTGCCCAGCATGGCTGTGCGATAACCGGCATCGACCAAAAGTTCTGGCAAAGTCACTTCGCTTTCGGGCAGGCCATAGGCTGAATGCGGGTAGATTACCCCTACCGCCAAGCCAGAGCGGGCGGCATAGCGACCGGTCAATAGGCCGGCCCGCGACGGCGTACAGACATTGGCGCTGGCAAAGAACCTTGTCAGACGTCCGCCTTCACGCGCCATTCTGTCGAGGTTCGGGGTCCGGATCGTACGCCCGCCAAAACTGCCGAGGTCACCAAAGCCCAAATCATCGGCTAGGATCACAATGATATTGGGTTGTTTCTGGGCCTTGCTGCTGGCTTGTTGGGCCAGTGCAATCTTCGGGTTCAAGCTCGCGACCGCCAAGGCGACACACATGATCAGGGCAGCCTTGAGATTGCTGATCTTCATAAAATGTTCCCCCCGCTCGGCGCTTGTCCATTTTGGATCTGCCTTCTCCCTTGCCCAAAACGAAGAAACAGTCAATGCTGCTTGTAAATTTTCAAATCGGGATTGACCGCCTCTCGATCTGTCTTTACCGCACTCGTCTTGTTGCTAATCATCATGGATTTTGAAAGTTCCGCGTTATGCTAAATCCAGAAATTGTAGAGAGAAGTGCCGCTGTCCTGCTCGTGAAGCTCGAGGGCTCGTCTACCAATCCAGAGCGGTCTGCGGCGACGAAAGCCAAATTGATCGCCGCCACAATCGAGGCGCTCCATCGCTATGGCTATGCGGCGACCACCACAATTTTGGTCGCCAAGAACGCCAATGTCTCGCGCGGTGCGATGCTGCATCATTATCCCAATAAAGTGGCCTTGATCCTCGCCTGTATGAAGGAAACCTATGAGGCCGAAATGGCCTATTATCGCCAAGAACTGTCACCGATAGGCGATCCGGTTGAGCGGATTTTGCGCCTCATGGATGCGGCTTGGGACTGCTTCAAGTCGCCTGCTGGCGTGGCGCGCACCGAAATCTGGATGGCGACCCGATCGGACGCAGACCTCGCCGACCAACTTGTGCCACTTTATCGCTCGGAATTTGAGCGTTCAAAGCGGGGAATGCTGCGCCTGATGAAGGAGGCTGGTATCGTGGATGAAGTCTTTACCTATGACTTTCTGACATTCTCTGTCGCGACATTCCGGGGACTCGCGATGTCAGCAGCGCTAGGAACGCCGGAGGCCGAAATACGCGCCGCCGTTGATATGGTCAAAGACCGATTGCGCCTCAAAATCTCGCAGCTTTGATAAGCGAACAACGCCCTAGTCAAAGATTCTCACTCAGGACCCCTCGGTAACAAACAGTCTTGACTGTTTGTTGATGCCGTGAGATTGAAGGATCAATTGAGATCGTGTGGCTGGAAAAGCCACCTTTGGGGGAGAGAAACTGTTGCGCAATTTTCTTTGCTACGGCGTGAGCGCCTTGGCTCTTTTGGCCATATCGACACCTGTTTTCGCTCAAACGCCCCCTAAGGCCCAAGACGATCCAAACCAGGTCGAAGAAATCATCGTGACGGCCCAGCGTCGCAGTGAGCGTCTTCAGAATGTGCCTCTTGCGGTAAGCGCCGTCAGTGGCGACCAACTGGCCAAGCTGGGTATCAACAACCCTACAGAATTACGCTTTGTTTCGCCGAGCGTGAATTTCGGCAATTCAGCCAACACACGTGGCGAGGGCTTGGCTGTTCGCGGCGTAGGTACCCAGATTTTTGGCGATGGTGTTGAGCAAAGCGTTGGGGTCGTCGTCGATGGTGTTCCCATGGGCCGAAACGGCATGGGCATAGCCGACATGCTTGATGTCGATCGGGTTGAAGTGCTGCGCGGCCCGCAAGGCATGTTGTTTGGGAAGAACGCTTCCGCTGGCGTGATTTCGATCATCACGCGCGCCCCGCGGCTTGGGGAAACGTCGCTCGACGTCCAAGGCTCTTATGCGACGAAGGATGAGATTAAGGCCAGCATGACGGCCAATATTGCTCTGGGCGAGCAAGCGGCTCTGCGCGTAACTTACGGCACAACAGAACGCGACGGCTATATCTTCAACAAGGTCCGTAACGAATATCTGAACAATCGCGACAGCGATACCCTGCGGGTCCGCTTTTTGGCCGATGTCAGCGAAACTGTCCGTGTGCAACTTTCAGCTGATTGGGGCAACTCCAACTCACTATGCTGCAGCTGGACGGCGCGGTCAGCACCGGCAACAACACCCTTTGGTGCGCTGAGTGCGGCCAGTGGTATTGTGCCAAGCCCCACCAATTTAACCAATGCTGCGGGCGCGACATTCTTTCAAAACCAAGATTATCGCGGCTTGACGAGCCAGGTTGATTGGAACTTGGGTTGGGCCGAACTGACAGCTATTGCGGGCTATCGCTATTGGTTCGCCATCGACAATAATGATCCAGACATTCTGCCGATCAATATCCTCGACCGAAACACCGGCGATAGCAAGGTTGATCAAACATCGTTTGAAGTGCGCCTCGCGTCCCCCGCTGGCCAGAACTTTGAATGGACATTGGGGCTATTCTCCTTCGAGATGCTCAATACAGGCGGAAATATACAGGCCGGTACATTGGGCCTGAATCTCGGACCCGGCGGTACAGTCGGATCGGACCGACGTTCGACTACGATCAACAAGAGCGATGCAATTTTCGGCCAAGCCGCTTACACCCTCTTTGACAAGCTGAAGCTCATTGCCGGGGCGCGCTATACCGACGAGACCTTGTCGGTTGATTGGACACAGGTCCAAGCCTCAAACACCATCGGGACTTTCCCGGGCCGCTTTTATGGCTCAGCATCTGCATCGCGCGGCGAAACAAATCTGTCTTGGCGTCTGACGGCCCAATATAACGTTACAGACGACATTCTGACCTATATCGGGGTATCGCGCGGCTATAAGGGGCCGGCCTATGATCAAGGGCTCGTCAATTCGACCGTTGTGTTTGCAGACCCAGAAATCCCAACCAGCTATGAAGCGGGCTTCCGGTCAAAGCTGTTCAACAAGACAACCATCTTCAACGCGGTGTTGTTCTCAACCGAGTTCAAGGATTTCCAGGCGCAAGTCTTTGACCAAAATGTCTTCCCATCGCGGTTTACGGTGGCAAATGCTGGCAAGATCGAAACCAAAGGGGCAGAAGTTGAGTTTGTGTCCCGTCCGATGAC
>NZ_JBMLTR010000080.1:0-145047 GCF_049239865.1 Aquidulcibacter sp. | reverse complement strand
AGTCCACCAGCGGCTGTTGGCTGACCTTGATCGTACCCGTCGCAGGTCGGTCGAGGTCGAAGATCGTGACCAAGGACAAGGTCAAAAGCAAAAATAGCAAGCCATTGCCAATGCGCTGCACCAGACTGGGCATGGCTTGCGAATAGCCCAGGACAAAGGCTGCGATGAAGGCATAGCCGACCAGCATTGCGACAACACTTGTTGGCACTTTGGCGAGATTAATGGCCTCGCGCGCACTGCCGACATCGATCACGTCATTCACGCTGGCCATCACGGCAGGCCCCATAGGGGCAGAGGCGACGCTTTGTGTGGCGGCGATCCCTGTTGTCGCAAGCACTGCGCGCTGTCGCTCGGATTCTGCGGCCAAGGGTGGCTTGTCGTGAAAGGCCGCCTGACCATAAGCTAGGCGCGTCCTAGCATAGGCCTCTAGCTGCTCTCGCAATTGGGTCTGCACGGGCTCGGCGGCAAAGGCAGTACGGATATGGGCCGTCCCAATCGCATTAGCCTCCTGCACGACCAAATCACGGCGCGATTCATAACGGTCCAAAGCCATGCCAAAGGTGAAGGCTATCAAGAGGCCCAAGAGCGCAAACACACTCGACAGCAGATAATCCACCCCGTCGGCCCCACCATCGGTGCCAGCGCCAGCTCGCCGGCGTAGAAACTGGCGCAGCGCCCGCCCCAAGAATTCAAAAACGACCAGACTGACCAGCAAGATCAGCCACAATAGCCATAACGGCTGATCTGCCACGAAGGAGTCTATCATTTGGCTATCATCTCCCGCGTTGCGCGCGCATTGGCACTTCGTGTGGGCCAGTATCGGTTGAAGTTTGCAATGGGGTCAAGCCAGGCGCGGGCAGCGCTGCTGTGGCGTGGGCGCGCTGTGAAAACTATCGCACGACTGGTTGTCGAACGAGAGTGGTCACATTAGCGTGATCAAGCGGTTGCGCAGATAACCCGTCAAAACTAGGGGAAGAGACATGGACACGCTGCAAGCATCGATGGCGAGCTTGGACTGGATCATCGTCATCGGCTACATGGTGGGCATTATCCTCTTGGGGCTCATTGCTTCCCGTGGGCAGACAGACGCTAAGGATTATTTCCTCGCTTCACGCTCCGCAACCTGGCCAACCATTGGCTTGGCCCTCATCGGCTCCAACATCTCTGCGACAACGCTAATCGGCCTAGCTGGTGCTGCCTATACGATCGGCATTTCGGTTTTCAATTACGAATGGATGGCCACCGTTATTCTGGCGATCTATTGCGTCTTTGTGTTGCCGGCTGTGCTACGCAGCCAAGTCTATACGATGCCAGAGTTTCTAGAGCGGCGTTATTCCAGCTCCATCCGGCTCTATTTCTCGGGCCTAACCATCTTCCTCAACATTGTAGTCGATACAGCCGCGACCCTATTTGGTGGCGCGATCCTATTCAAACTCTTGTTCCCCGGCCTTGAGCTTTGGGAAATTGCCGCCATTCTTGCGGTCACGGCAGGGCTGTATACGGCTTTGGGCGGTCTGCGTGCGGTGATGGTGACCGAAGTCGTCCAAACGATCCTTTTGCTGGGTGCCTCTGTCTTCATCGCTTATTTCTCGTTTGAGAAGGCAGGTGGCTGGCATGCAGTCATGACCCAAGTCGACCCAGAGAAACTAAGCCTGATCCGCCCTAATGATGATCAGGGTGTGCCATGGTTCGGGCTGATCACGGGCGTGCCGCTTCTGGGGTTTTATTTCTGGTGCACCAACCAATTTATGGCGCAACGGGTCATGAGTGCCAAAACCCTCGATCATGGTCGTTGGGGCAGTTTGTTTGCCGGCGTCTTGAAGCTGCCAATCCTGTTTCTGATGGTCCTTCCTGGCACGGCCGCCATCCTGATTTACCCAAATCTGGCCAAGGGCGACATGGTCTACCCGACTTTGATCTTCGATCTTTTGCCTGTCGGGATCGTCGGGATTGTGATTGCTGGGTTCTTGGCAGCCATCATGTCGTCCATCGCGTCGACCTTTAATTCGGCCTCCACCCTTGTGACGATGGACTTTGCCCGCAAGATCGCACCAGACTTGACGCAAACGGCCTTGGTACGCATTGGACGCATCACCACCTTGGTACTGATGGTGTTGGCGATTGCTTGGATCCCCGTCATCGAGAAGCACGCAGACTCGCTTTGGCAATATATTCAAGCCGTGCTGGCCTATGCCGTACCGCCGATTGTCGCGCTGTTCGTGTTGGGCTTGTTCTGGAAGCGGGCAAACGCAACTGGGGCAAAGATCGGCCTGACCTTGGGCACGTTGTGCGGCATCTATTTGTTCATCGCCATCGCGATGGAAAAATCCATCAACATGCACTTTTTGATCGCAGCCGTCGTGATCTTCGCGGTGGCTTTGGTGGCAACCGTCTTGGGCTCACTCCTCGCCCCTGCCCCAGAGCTCGCCCAGATTGAAACCCTGATGTGGCGCAAGGCCGACTATGATGCGGAGACAGAGCATCTGCGCACACGGCCGCTCTGGCAGAATTATCGCATCCAAGCGGCCATTCTGATCGCAATTACCGCTGTGCTGGTCTGGATCTGGCGCTAGTGGATGGTTGGGGTGTCGCGGCCGAGCCTGCCTCCAAGCACGTCTTCCAACACAGAACGCAAGCCGCGCCAAGCATCTGCCACAACGGGTGAGCCTTCGCTTTCGAGCTCTCGGATCGTGCGATCAGCGACGCCCAGAGCATCGTCGCCATGGGCATCGGCTAATGCCCACGCAATGCGGGTTAAACTGTCGACGGGGATTAGATCGAGACGCATGTGAGACCATCCTATTCGATGGTCTCACTTCAAGAAACGTGCCAGCCAAATCATTGATAAATTCGGCTATTTTGGTCGAAATTCGTCAAACGGCTAGGCAATTCATGCCGCTTGCGCGGCACGAATGTTCAAGTGGAAGTGCTTAGAGCGCGCCTTCGGAAGAGCGTTTTTGCAGCATGCGATCAAACATCGACCACACACCTTCTTCGCCATGCCAGTCGCCCTTGGTGGCACCCTTGGAATATTCCGTCGCGCGGGCTTCAAAGAAGTTCGCATGCTCCACCCCGTTCAACATGGGGCTGA
The DNA here is from genome assembly GCF_049239865.1 of Aquidulcibacter sp. Lineage (NCBI taxonomy): Bacteria > Pseudomonadati > Pseudomonadota > Alphaproteobacteria > Caulobacterales > Caulobacteraceae > Aquidulcibacter > Aquidulcibacter sp. Next base: position 141,956 of record NZ_JBMLTR010000080.1, on the reverse strand, counting down.
GCCAAGGAAGCGGATGTTCGGTCACGCCATAGACGGTCGGCAGCTCAAGCTGCGACAAGCGCCAGTCGGCGATGTAGCGAATGTAGGATTTGATATCTTCCGGAACCATGCCTTGGACAGGGCCCATTTCGAAAGCGAGATCGATGAATTTGTCTTCCAGCTTCACCACCGTCTTGCAGCAATCGACGATATCGTCCTTCACCGAAGCCGACAGCTTGCCGGTTTCGCGGGCGTAGGTGTGGAACAATTTAACCATGCCCTCGCAATGCAAGCTTTCGTCGCGAACCGACCAAGATACGATTTGGCCCATGCCCTTCATCTTGTTGAAGCGGGGGAAGTTCATCAGCATCGCAAAGGACGCAAACAGCTGCAGGCCTTCGGTAAAGCCACCAAACATCGCCAAGGTGCGCAAGACGTCTTCTTCGGTGTCGACACCAAAGTCCTGCATATAGGTGTGCTTGTCGCGCATAGCCTCATATTCCATGAAGGCCGAGAATTCAGAATCGGGCATGCCGATGGTCTCAAGCAGAAGCGCATAAGCGGCGATATGCACGGTCTCGATGTTCGAGAAAGCCGACAACATCATCTTGACTTCGGTCGGCTTAAAGACGCGGGCGTAGCGCTCCATATAATTGTCGTTCACTTCCACATCCGACTGGGTGAAGAAGCGGAAAATTTGCGTCAGAAGATTGCGCTCATTGTCATTCAGACGGGTCGCCCAGTCTTTGCAATCTTCGCCCAGCGGCACTTCTTCTGGCAACCAGTGAACTTGCTGCTGGCGCTTCCAGAATTCATAGGCCCAAGGATAACGGAAAGGCTTGTAACTGTGAGATGGTGTCACCAACCCGACGCCCGTACCATTATCTCCAAATGCCATTGATCGCCCCTATATCGTGTGTGTTTCGTGCAGTGCGCCCCTATATATAGATCGGGGCTTGGTTAAAACCAGCTTAACAACATCGTGCAAACACGAAACAATGATTCCCCGTTTCTGGCGACTTGTTCACAGACTTTTCTGCAAAATCACCACATCGAGATAGCGGCCAAACTTATGGCCCACATCGCGCAGCACACCGACATCCTCAAATCCCATGGCCCGATGCAGGCCGATGGAAGCCAAATTGCCACTATCGCCAATCACCGCCAGCATTTGGGAATAGCCGGACTGGGTGCATTGGGCGATCAATTGGGCCAAGAGCGCCCGCCCAACACCGTGACCAACCGCCTCTGGCGCGAGGTAAATCGAGTCTTCCACCGTGCAGTTATAAGCGGGCCGCTCGCGAAACGCCCCGGCATAGGCATAGCCAATCACCTGTCCATCCTCGGCACAGGCGACCAACCAAGGGCTGCCCCGCGTGGCGATCTTGGTCATACGGGCTTGGATTTCGGCCAAATCGGGTGGCTCCAGCTCAAACGTGCCCGTGCCTGTTTTGACATGATGGGCATAGATTGCTTGAATAGAATCTGCATCCTCTAACGTGGCAGGTCGAATTGAATAGCGCATTACACGAGACTGCCACAAACAAGCCCGCAGGCGCAATCACGGCGCGGCGCGGCAAAATCATTTTAATGACGCTGCTCGCCATCTTGGCGTGGGTTGCCTTAAACCTAGGCCTCGTGGTGGCGGCTTGGATGCGGTCCTATTACGCACCGATTGAGCCCGTACCCCAAGCGGCATCGCTTGATCTTCGCACCGACAAATCCGCGACCGGGCGCGTCATCACCATCATCGCGACTAAGCCCACCCCATCCAAGGGCGACTTCATCGGCCATTTATGGCTGGAGTGGCCGGAAACCCCACCGCTGGCGCGACCCGGTTCGCATGAGAGCGGCTATTATGCGAACGATCAAATCCAAGCAATCAAAGCGATGGCCACAGCGCTGATCCTGCCATGGGGCACAGTCACCGGTCAGGACTTTGTGCCAGGCCTGATGAAAGTGGACGACGGTTGGTGGCGGCATTTGCAAGTCCATGTCCGTGTCGACGAGGCCCGCTATCAAGCAGCGCTTGCCGTGGATCGGCGTTGGCGCACGGAAAACCGCTATCGCTTGCGACCCAGTATGATCGGTCCCGATAAGGGTAAAACCTTTGCCTGTCAGGATTATGTGTTTGATGTGGCTGCGGCTTTAGGTCTCGACACCGCCCACCGGAGCTGGACCGAATTCCCCATGGGCTCGTTCTTGCGCTTTGCTCGGATCAATAAGATTGCGATTGCCGGACAAACAAACGGGTCCGCCCAATAGAGGCAGACCCGCTTTAGTGACTTGTAGGGCTAACCGCTTATTGGCAGGCCAAGCACTCTTCATAATCTGTAGGCGCACTGCTGGCCATGTCGACAACGTCCTCGCCCTTATTGGCCGAACCCGCAATCTGGGCGCGCTGGATGGACTTGGAGCGGCAGTAATACAGGCTCTTGATGCCCTTTTCCCAAGCCGACCAATGCAGCATGTGCAAGTCCCATTTATCAACATCGCCAGGAATAAAGACGTTGAGGCTTTGGCCTTGGCAGATATAGGGCGTGCGGTCAGCTGCCAGTTCAATCACCCAGCGCTGATCCAATTCAAAGGCGGTCTTGTAAACCGACTTCTCAAGCTCGTTCAGGCAATCCAGATGCTGGACCGAACCTTCGTTCTCAAGGATCGACGTCCACGTCGCATCATTATTGAGGCCCTTGGTATCCAAGAGCTTCTCTAAATAGGGATTCTTGACCGAGAACGAACCTGACAACGTCTTGTGGGTGTAGATGTTGGCGGGGATCGGCTCAATGCCCGCACTGGTGCCACCACAAATGATCGAGATCGACGCCGTTGGGGCAATCGCCAGCTTGTGGGTGAAGCGGGCCATCACGCCTTGCTCGGCGGCGTCTGGGCAGGGCCCGCGCTCTTGCGCCAGTTTCACCGAAGCCGCGTCTGCCGCTTGGCGGACTTGCTTGAAGATCCGCATGTTCCAGCTTTTTGCCATGGCGCTTTCAAATGGAACACCTTGGGCTTGCAAGAAGGAGTGCAAGCCCATGATGCCCAAACCGACCGACCGCTCGCGGAAGGCCGAATAAGTTGCGCGTTCCATTTCATCTGGCGCACGCTGGATGAAGTCTTCCAACACATTGTCGAGGAAACGGAAAATGTCCTCGATGAAGTTTGGATCGTCCTTCCACTCCATATAGGTCTCGGCATTGAGCGAGGACAGACAGCACACAGCCGTACGGTCTTTGCCCAAATGATCCTTGCCGGTGTGCAACATGATTTCGCTGCACAGATTGGATTGACGGACCTTGAAGCCCAGCTTGCGCTGGTGAGCTGGCATGGCTTTGTTCACAGTGTCGACGAACAGCAAGTATGGCTCGCCGGTTTGCAGACGCAGATCCAAGATTTTCTGCCAGATTTTGCGGGCCTTAACCGTCCGCACAGCCTCATTGGTCTTGGGGCTGATCAGGCTGAAGTCGCCATCGCTGCGAACCGCTTCCATGAATTCATCGGTGATGTTGATGCCATGATGCAAATTCAAGCTCTTGCGGTTGAAGTCGCCAGAGGGTTTGCGGATTTCGAGGAATTCTTCGATCTCAGGGTGATGCACATCGAGATAAACAGCGGCCGACCCGCGACGGAGCGAGCCCTGCGAGATCGCCAGCGTCAAGGAATCCATCACGCGAATAAAGGGGATGATGCCGCTGGTGTGGCCATTGGCCCCAATCTTTTCACCGATGGAGCGCACGCCGCCCCAATAGGTGCCGATACCGCCACCGTTGGAAGCAAGCCAAACGTTCTCATTCCAAGACTGCACGATTCCATCGAGGCTGTCGTCAACCGAGTTCAAGAAGCATGAGATCGGTAAACCGCGCTCTGCCCCGCCATTCGACAAAACAGGGGTTGCGGGCATGAACCACAATCTGGAGATATAATCATACAGGCGCTGGGCGTGGGCAATATCGTCGGCATAGGCAGTTGCGACGCGGGCAAACATATCCTGATAGCTTTCGCCCTGCAGCAAATAGCGATCTTCCAGAGTAGTCTTGCCGAAATCCGTCAACAGCGCATCACGCGACCGGTCGACTTTAACGCTTTCTACGATCCGAAGCTGAACGGCTTTGGGCTTGCCACGATGGACGGCACGGCGCGCAAGTGCCGGTGCTGCGCTGGCGACAGCTTCGATGGCATTAGCGGTGGCTGCATCATTCCCGTTCATTATTCCTGCTCCCAAATCGTTACCGGCCCGTCAGCCGTTCAGAACACCCGATTCCCCAGCCTTTGAACAGCCCTAAATGTGGCGGTGCACACAAGTTCGTTCGCGCGACTCACATGTTTGCGCAGATTGGGATGATTCGGCGTTCTGCCTAGAATTTGCGCCCGCCCCCAGAGCAAGACACCATATATAGTGGATGTGCCTTGCTGCGGCGGTCAATGGGGTTTTTCACGCAAAATGTATTTTTCAGTTAATGAGTGATTAACGCAGTCGGACAGCCGCGAGGGATTCTTCATGAAGATGAAGAGGATTCTGGCGATTCCAGTCGCTTTATTGGGGTGTCAACGGCCCTTAGGGCTGGGTGACGGTTGGAAAGGCATCCACAATTGGTTGCAGCCATGCGTCCAACGTGTCCCAACCTGATTCGTCCGCCATCAGGCCCAAGCGCACAATCACCAAATCCTTAGAGGGAATCACCCCGATCCACTGGCCTTGGAAGCCGTGCGCCTCAAACGAATCATAGGGGCCATTCTTGAGCGTGCCTTGCTTGTTCGGCAGGCTCAGCCACCAATGCGCCCCATAGCCGGGTGCCCCTTCCGCCGTTGTCGGCGTCCGCAAAAAGTCGACATAGCCTTCTGGCAAAATGCGTTTGCCGTCCCAGACCCCGTCGCGAAGATGGAGCAAACCAAAGCGCGCCCAATCTTGTGCGGTGGCATGCATCAGGGAGGACGCATAGAAATTGCCCGCCAGATCAAACTCTGCGGCCACATTATTCATGCCGATAGGCCGAAACAGCCGATCATACATGAAATTGCGATAGCCTTCGGCCCCCGTTGGGTCCTTCAAATTGCGCGGTGAAACTGCACGGGCGACCGCAGCTGAAATCAAATTCGTGGTGCCAGAAGAATAGCGCCACTTCTCGCCGGGTTTAAACTCTGTCGGCCGATCGGTCACATATGCGACGATGTTTTCACGCCCTGGTCCAAACAGCATCTTGGCCGCATCATTCGAGACCGGGTCGGCATAGCCATCTTCACGCCAGCGCAGTCCGTCACTCATGTGCAGCGCCTGCCGAATGGTGATGTCGCGCCGGGGGTCGCCGTCGTCCCACAGGGGGTCGTTCAAGGGTTGATCAAGCTTGAGCTTGCCGTCCAACATCGCGATGCCGACAAGGCTGGAAGTCACGCTTTTGGCCATCGACCACGAAACCAGCTTGGACTTCTCGTCAAAGCCGGTGCCGTAGCGCTCAGCGACGATCCGGCCACCTTGTATAATGATGACCGCGCGGGTTTCACCCATGGGAGACTTTGAATTGCCGAATGCCTGATCGAACTGTGTCTTGATAACTCGTGCGGCTGCTTCAGGCGCTTCGCCCCTTGGCCAGGCGTCAGTCGGGAACGGCACGCCCTTTGGCTGGGGCGGCAGAGGCACCAACGGGCCCTTGGCATAGGCCGCCATTTGCGCCTTCTGGCTGTCTTGCGCGACCACAAACGTACCCAAGCCTGTGGCGATTGCCGCACAAACGGCAAGGCCGAGCCAGACTGGACGGGAAAGTGTTGGAAAATTTCTGCTGGGACGCATGGCGCGGCGCATCATTAGCCTCTAGATGAACAAGACAGACCGGATTAGGCTGGTCTATAACGACTCTCTTTATAAGGTTCTATGGCCTGTGCGCAAACTGCCTTCTTTTTCTACGATCGTTGGCATCGTCCTTGTTGCCATATTCGTCATCGTGATGGCGGTTGGCTATCAAGCGCGCAAGTATGGGGAGATTGGTGCCGGCTTCATCGCGCGCCAGATGTGCAGTTGCCTCTATGTCCAAAACCGAGATGAGAAGTCCTGCCGAGCCGAAATTGGTTCCCAGATCGATAGGGCGCAGATCGTCTATATGGATGAGCGGGTCATCGTGAATTTCTCCGGCCTCAATCAAGCTGAAGCGCGCCTAAAGCCCGGCTATGGCTGCAATGTGCAGACCTTTGTCGGCACCATGCCTGCGCCCGTCCTCAATGAGCCGGTGAATAACTAGGCTGCGCTTGAACGCCTCGCCACAAGAACCAACTGAAGGAGCCTAGGATGATCGTAACCACGACTGATTTTGTTGAAGGCCGGAAAGTGACGCACTATCTAGGAGTCGTTGCGGGCGAAGCGGTGATCGGGGCCAATGTATTCCGCGATTTGTTCGCCGGCATTCGCGACGTCATCGGTGGACGCAGTGGTGCTTATGAAAAAACCCTTCGTGAAGCGCGCCAAGTTGCGATTGATGAGCTGATGCTGGAAGCGGAAGCCTTGGGCGCTGATGCTGTTGTGGGTGTGTCGATCGATTTTGAAGGTGGCGTACACCAAGGCACGATGATGATGGTTGCTGCCAGCGGCACCGCCGTGCGCCTTGGATAAGAAGGCGTGACAACTTCCCCCTTTTTAGTGGCCATTAGCGGTGGTTCAGGTTCCGGTAAGACAACAACGGCAGCGCAATTGGTCGGACTTCTCCGTCCGTTGACGGCTCGCATTGTCAGCCAAGACGACTATTATAAAGACAGCCGCTCTTTGCCGGGCTTTGATCCCGCCACCTATGACTTTGACACGCCGGATGCGCGCGACCACATATTGTTGGAACAGCATCTGAAGGCGATTAAAGCGGGCGAGGCCGTAGATGTCCCCATTTATGATTTCACCATCCACGGACGGCGGGAAGCCACTCACCGCCTGCCGCCATGCGATGTGGTCATCCTCGAAGGCACGCACACCCTTTGCGACAGCGCCATTTATAATCTATGCGACTTGAAGGTCTTCGTGGACACGCCCTCTGATATCCGATTGCTGCGCCGTCTATTGCGCGACATTCACGAGCGCGGCCGGACACCGGAAACAGTTGCGGCTCAATATTTGTCTTCAGTTCGCCCGGCCTATGAGCGTTGGACTGGGCCCAGCCGGATGAATGCAGACTTGATCGTCTCAGGCGGAACTGGCGTGCAAGGCTCGCAATCGGAAACCGCCTTTGGCGCAGCTGCCCAGATTGCCGCGGCTATTCGTAAAGCGCTTGGGTTGGCAGCGGTCGGTTAAACGAAAAAGGGCCGGGCAATGTGCCCGGCCGCTTCTGCTATCGAATTTATGCCCTAAAGCGACTTCACGATCGCTTCAGTCATCTTCTTGGCGTCTGCAAACAACATCATGGTGTTATCGCGGAAGAAAAGTTCGTTCTCTACGCCCGCATAGCCAGAGCCCATGCCGCGCTTGATGAACAACACCGTTTTCGCCTTTTCCACATCCAAGATCGGCATCCCAAAGATCGGGCTTTGCGGATCGGTTTTGGCAGAAGGATTGGTTACGTCATTTGCGCCAATCACATAGGCCACGTCTGCCTGCCCAAATTCTGAGTTGATGTCTTCAAGCTCAAAAACTTCGTCATAGGGCACTTGGGCTTCGGCCAACAACACGTTCATGTGGCCCGGCATACGCCCTGCGACTGGATGGATGGCGTATTTAACTTCGACGCCTTCGGCTTTCAGCTTGTCGGCCATTTCTTTTAGCGCGTGCTGGGCTTGGGCCACCGCCATGCCATAGCCAGGAACGATGATGACACGTTCTGCATTCTTCATGATGAAGGCTGCATCTTCCGCGCTACCCTGCTTAACAGGACGGGTTTCGACCTTGCCACCGGCAACAGCTGCACCATCGGCGGCACCAAAGCCGCCCAGGATGACCGAGATAAAGCTGCGGTTCATGCCCTTACACATGATGTAGGACAGGATCGCACCAGACGAACCGACCAAAGCACCCGTGATGATCAGCGCATTATTCTCCAGCGTGAAGCCCAAAGCCGCCGCCGCCCAACCAGAGTAAGAGTTGAGCATGGAGACCACGACAGGCATATCCGCGCCGCCGATTGGGATGATCAAGGTCACGCCCAATAGGAAGGACAAGGCAACCAGCGCCCAGAAGGCCCAGAGTGCAGCGCCATGCGTGGCGATCAACACGCCGATCAGCGCGATAATGCCCACCAAAATCAGAATGTTTAGCAAGTGACGGGCTGGCAGGATGATGGGCGCGCCGCTCATATTGCCGTTAAGCTTCGCAAACGCGATCAACGACCCGGTAAAGGTGATCGAACCAATCGCGATCCCAAGGCCCATTTCGATCAAGGACGCGGTTTTGATTCCGCCGCCTTCAGCCGCAATGTGAAAAGCCTCGGGGCTATACATGGCTGCACCAGCAATCAGAACGGCGGCCAGACCGACGAGCGAGTGAAACGCTGCCACCAATTGCGGCATGCTGGTCATGGCGATCTTGCGCGCCAAGACTGCCCCGACACCGCCACCAATGGCGGTTGCCGCGAGGATCAGGCCAATCGTCGTGACATCAAGCTTGACGGCCAACAAAGTCGTGACGACCGAAATCGCCATGCCGATCATGCCATAGGTGTTGCCTTGACGACTGGTTTCAGGACTGGAAAGCCCGCGCAGGGCCAAAATGAACAGGACCCCGGAAACGAGATAGAGTAGGGCTGCAATGGATGGGGTCATCTTAGTGGCCGCCCTTTCCAGGAGCCGTACGCTCCTTCTTCTTATACATGGCCAACATACGTTGGGTCACGAGGAACCCGCCGAAAATGTTGACGGCGGCCAGGGCCACGGCGAGCGCGCCCATGCCACGCGACACCCAGGTCGCGCCATCAGCGCCACCATCTGGCAGTGTCGCTGCGGCGGCGATCAAGGCGCCGACGACAACGACCGAGGAAATGGCGTTGGTTACGGCCATCAAAGGCGTATGCAGGGCGGGAGTCACACTCCAAACCACATAATAGCCAACAAAAATCGCCAACACGAAAATGGCGAGGCGGAAAACGGTGGGATCAACGGCTTCCATGTTCAATCCTCATGCTGCTGTCAGGGAGGGGTGCACGACCGCGCCATCGCGGGTGAGCAGCATGCCCTGAATGATATCGTCGTCAAAATGGGGGGCGAAGCCCTTGGTGTCCGCATCGGTCAGCAAGGGCAGAAGATTGAGCAAATTCTTTGCGTAAAGCGCGCTGGAATCGGCTGCCAACCGGCCAGGCAGATTGGCAAAGCCCGCAATCGTCACGCCATTTTCAGTCACCACCAACTCGTCCGCCTTAGACAGCGGGCAATTGCCGCCCTGCTCTACTGCCAAATCGATAATCACACTGCCGGGCTTCATGGCGGCCACCATTTCTGGCGTCACCAAGACGGGGGCAGGACGGCCGGGGATCAAGGCCGTCGTGATCACGACGTCTTGCTTGGCAATATGTTCGCAAACGAGGATCGCCTGTTTAGCCTGATATTCCGCACTCATGGGCTTAGCATAGCCCGCAGCGGTTTCGGCGGCTTTGAACTCTTCATCCTCAACCGCGATAAACTTCGCACCCAATGAGGCGACTTGTTCTTTAGCAGCAGGCCGCACGTCGGTTGAGGTCACGATTGCGCCAAGACGACGGGCTGTTGCAATCGCCTGAAGACCGGCTACGCCTGCCCCCATCACAAAGCATTTGGCCGCAGCAACAGTTCCTGCTGCCGTCATCATCATCGGGAAACCACGGCCATAAAGCGCCGCGCCTTCGATGACAGCGCGATAGCCGGCCAAGTTTGCCTGCGAGGACAATGCGTCCATGGCTTGCGCGCGCGTGATGCGCGGGGTGAATTCCATCGACAACGCGACCACGCCAGCTTTAGCCGCTGCTTCAATCAGCGCCTTGTCGCTATGCGGACTCCAGAAAGCCACCACGCCAGCGCCTTTGGGAACCAGTTTCAGCTCAGCGGCACTTGGACGGCGCACCTTCAAAAGAAGGTCCGCACCTTTCAGCGTCGCCTTCGCATCGGCGGCGATTTCAGCACCTGCTTCTACGAACAGGCGGTCAGGCGAAGATGCTTGATCACCGGCACCGGTTTCGATCACGATCTGATGGCCCGCTGCCGTCAATTTTTTAATGGTTTCTGGCGAGGCCGCCACCCGGGTTTCCCCGTCGCGCGTTTCCTTCAGTATTGCTATTCGCATGAAGCCTAATCTCCCCCTGAGCCCCTGCACGTGCTTTATTCACACGATGGCTGACGTACCGCGCTGACGCAAGCCTATTTGTCGCACGTGCTTTAAATCAACTGCGCCACTTCAAGCGTTGTGGGCGAATGGGATTAGAGAAAGGCCGCCCCTCAGCCCGACTTTGCGCCCATTCCCGCTTGAGTTTGTTATACCACTTAGCTTGCACGTCGATGTCGTCAATCCAAAGCATGCCTTTTGTAAAAGGCAGCCCTTTATTCTGTAGGTCCACCATGCGGCCATCTTGGTCCAAGAATTCGCGGGCGGCGGGGATGAGGATCGGCTTGATCAGGTCCAGTAACGGCGCACGGGTCCAGTAGCTAATCTGGGTAATCAAGGTCGATTTGCCGTCAATTGGCGTAAGACAGGTGAGCGTGAAGAACTGGCTCTTGTCATTTTCCACCACTTCCCAGCGGAAACCCGGCACCATGAAGACAATCTCGGTCGTCACCCCCTCGCCGAACAACAGGCGGTAGGCCAGAGAGTTAGAGGACGGCGCATGGCGCGCAATGGCCCAGCCGTAAAGCCGGGGCTCAAATTGCTTTTCTTTAAGCTTGAGGCCGACCGATGGCGGACGCCACCACCATTGATTATGAACAAAGGGGACATGGGCCGGGTCCATCAGACCCACCACAGCATTATCCATATGCGCTTCAAATACCCGGCTGACGACGAATTTGGGCTTGTCGGCCTTAATGCCAAAATCTGGCGGCGGAAGATCGGGCGTACCGTCAAACCGGGGGTCAGAGGAGATATAGATAAAGACCAAACCATTGCGCTCGGCATGGGGATAGCGGCGGACTTTCACCTTGGCTGGGTCATAGGGCTGGCCTTCGACCAAAGACGGCATCAGCTTGCACACCCCATCGCCGCCAAAGCGCCAGCCATGATAGGGGCATTCAATCGTGGCTTGGCCATTGGTCTCAACTTGCCGCCCCGCCGACAAAGGGACTGCACGGTGCGGGCAGACGTCGCGTATGGCCAACACCTCACCCTTGGCGGTACGGCCGAGAAGCACCGGTTCGCCCACAATCATACGACGGAATTGTTTGCCCGCCTTCAACTCCGCCGAGGTCGCGGCAAAATACCAGCAATCCAGCAAGAGCCCATCGGACGTGATGGATTGCGCGGTCGAGAGAGGGGAAACGTCATCAGCCATAGCAAATCCTATAGACTAGTTTTGCCGACACGAAAAATATCACCAGATGTGGAATTCTGCCGCATCCAAATCCAAGGGCTGTGGCGTCTTATCTGTATCCAACCAACAATAAGGATACCACAATGAAAACCCTCCCCCTGATCCTCGCCGCCGGCCACCTCTGCTTGGGCTTCGCACTTGCAAGCCCAGTGTTTGCAGCCGTTCCGCAGACGAAAGTTATATCCCAGCGGGTTGTAGCCCCACTCAAGCCAGAGCAAATGGCTTGGGCGAAGGACTTGGCCCACCCCAACAGCCGACATACCCTTTGCCAAGCTGAAGGCCGGCAAGCCTTTAGTGCAAAGACATGCGCAATTCTAAGCCAACTTGCGCCCCAGCCCACCACCGAAGGCCAAGTCATTGACATCAAAACACTGAAAGCCAATCGCGCCCTCTGGCTGTCTCTGCCCATGAGCGTCCGCGACCGGCTGGAGACCTATGATGTGCTGGTGATTGCCAGCGCGAAGGCACCCAACCAACCCACTCTTGCTCGTTAGTCACAAAGAATGCAGCTTGGCTGCATCCAAATTCAGATGCGGCGGCGTCATAAGTCTTTGCCGTCGCCGCACATGAGAAAAGGAAAAGAAAATGGAAAATGTTGGTGAACTCGTCCCCTTCATGATTTCGCTCTCAATCACGATATCGGTTCTTGCGGGTTTCTACTGGAACGCCAAATTTCGCGAAAGTCAGCAAGAGACCCTGCGTCAAGTGATCGCGTCTGGCCAAAAGCTGGATGAAACGACATTGAAGCTCATGGTGAAAGCGCCTAATTCGCCTGAAATGGACCTGCGCTCTGGCCTCATCAGCCTGTCGATGGGCCTAGGCTTTTGTGCGGCTGGCGGAATCAGCAAACTGAATTTTGACGCAGGTTTTGGTAGCTTCATGATCATGACTGGCGTTGTTTTGGCCTTTACCGGCTTCGGTCAGCTCTTAAGCTGGCGCTTGCGTCGCCCTGCTCCCGCGTCTGACCCGCAATAGGACGTGGCGAAACGCGAACTGAGGTTATGATCGTGCACACCAGTCAAACGCTTGTTAGCGATGTTGATGAAGCCTTGGTCAAGCGCGCCCGCACGGGTTCCTCCAACGCGTTTGATCAGCTGGTGCGCCGTCATCAATCCGCCGTTCGTGGCTTCCTGTGCCGGATGGTCTCTGAGCCCAGCTTGGCAGATGATCTGGCACAGGAGACTTTTTTGAAGGCTTGGAAAAACTTGTCGCGCTGGCGCGGTGCCGACCAAGCCGGGGGCAGTTTCCGCGGTTGGTTGTTTTCCATCGCCGTAAACGCGGCCTATGACCAACGTCGCGGCCACGCCCGAGCGCAAAGGCGCGACGCGGACTGGCTGGCCGATCAAGATCAAATCGCCACCCAAGAAAACGGTGTCGCCGCCAAACTCGACCTCGACAAAGTGCTCCAAGCCCTCTCGCCCGATCAGCGCCTTGTCGTGGCGCTGTGTTTTGGGGCGGGGCTTTCCCATGCAGAAGCTGCCCAAGCCCTGTCCATGCCGCTTGGAACCGTAAAAAGCCATGCCCAGCGCGGCCGAGACCGCGCCATCGAAGTCATGCGGGACTTGCGCTCTGCGACCCCTACGGCCAAAATCGATCTGTCAGAAAGCAAACAGCCATGAACCAAGACGATCTTGCTCTCAAATCCTTGTTTTTCGAAGCCTCAAGCTTAGCGGAATCGGCCAATGACGAAGCCTTTGTGGCGGGCGTCTTGCGGGAAGTTCAAGCTGACATCGCGCGCAAACAGATTTGGCGCGAAATAGGTGGGATCATATTTGTTGTGATGATCTTGAGCCTGCTCGCCTATCTGGCCCCCACTGGCCTGCCCATCATTCAATCTGCCGTCTTGGCAAGCGCGGCGATGTACGGCCTGAGCCATCAGACTGTGATGTTGACCTTAGTCCTCAGCCTCAGCTTTGGCAGTTGGTGGCTGGCGACCAAAAACTAGATCGCTTCGCCGACCAGATCATAATCGCCAGCATCCACGATCCGCGCACGCACGATATCGCCAGGCTTAGCCTTCTTAAAGCCGTGCAACTCAATCGCGCCATCGACTTCGGGCGCATCCCAAACCGTGCGGCCAATCGGGCCTTCATCATCGACTTCATCAATGATGACATCGACTTCCTTACCAATCTTAGTGGCTAAACGCTGTTCGGAAACTTCACGTGCGACTTCCATGAAGCGGTGCCAGCGCTCTTCCTTCACTTCCTCGGGCACATGACCTTCGAGGTCACGCGAAGGCGCATGGACGACATTCTCATATTTGAAGCAGCCAACCCGGTCGATTTGGCCTTCGCGCATGAAGTCGAGCAATTGGGTAAAGTCTTCCTCGGTCTCGCCGGGGAAGCCGACAATGAAGGTCGAGCGGATGGCAAGGTCAGGGCATTCAGACCGCCATTTGGCGATGCGGGCGGCTTGCTTGTCCTGATTGGCAGGGCGGCGCATCGCCTTCAACACGCGCGGGCTGGCATGTTGAAAAGGAATGTCGAGATAGGGCAGAATTTTACCCTCTGCCATCAGATGAATGGCCTCATCAACATGGGGGTAAGGGTAGACATAATGCAGGCGTACCCAAGCACCTAAACTGCCCAGATCTTTGCAGAGATCATAGAATTTCGCGCGATACTCGCGGTCTTTCCACGTGCTGGTGGCATAGCCAATATCTAGGCCATAGGCAGACGTATCCTGGCTGATCACCAACAGCTCTTTCACGCCAGCACCGACCAGCTTTTCAGCTTCTGCCATCACATGGGCGGCTGGACGCGAGACGAGATCGCCGCGCAGCTTCGGGATGATGCAGAAGGAACAGCGGTTGTTGCAGCCCTCCGAGATTTTCAAGTAGGCATAGTGGCGTGGCGTCAGCTTCACGCCGCCTTCAGGCACCAAATCCAAGAACGGGTCATGGCTGGGCGGCAGCGCGGAATGGACGGCCGACATCACGCTCTCATATTGCTGCGGCCCTGTGATCGCCAAGACTTTGGGGTGGCGCTCTCGGATCACATCCGGCTCTGCCCCCAAACAGCCGGTGACAATGACCTTACCGTTTTCGGCAATAGCCTCACCAATCGCATCCAAACTCTCTTCCCGCGCGCTATCGAGGAAGCCGCAGGTATTCACCAGCACAAGGTCTGCGCCGCTATAGTCGGGCGCGATCTGATACCCCTCCGCCCGCAAGCGCGTAATGATCCGCTCGCTATCCACCAGCGCCTTGGGGCAGCCCAGCGATACAATGCCAACTTTAGGAATGGTTTTTTCAAGTGCGTCTGTCATCGGCTGGCTTTAGCGCGCGGGGCCGTGTGGGGCAAGGCGCGAGGGGTTGCAGGCAGCGGTAGGATTGGCTGAGCATACTTAGAAGCGTTTTGGTGCCTATTCTGGTCACCCAACCGCGTGACGAGCATGACCGGGCGCTTTGTCGCGTCAAGTCCAGATTTCTTTCAGAAATCTGCCGCGTAGCGGCGCAAAGCGGACTTGACCCGTCAAATCGCCCACCGACATTTAACTGAGGCCTTTGGTGTAGGCAGGGCCTGCACCAAAGCCTTCCAGACGAAAAACCCTGCCTGCCCCGGCACCCCACATACCAAAACGGCGACCCCCGAAGGGATCGCCGCTGGTAATTCAGAGAAAAACAGAAAGCCTTAGTCGCGACGGCGACGGGGGCGTTCGCTGCGCTCGCGGGGTTGTTCGACCTCTTCAGGCTCCCCACGCTCTGCACGCTCTGCTTTCAGCTTTTCTTCGATGTCTTCGCCGGTGGCTTGGTCGACGACTTTCATTGACAAGCGGGTCTTGCCGCGATCATCAAAGCCCATCAGCTTCACCTTCACGGTGTCACCCTCTTTGACGATTTCGCCAACGGTTGCGACCTTGCGGTTTGCGAGTTGCGAGATGTGGACCAAGCCGTCCTTCGCGCCGAAGAAGTTCACAAAGGCACCAAATTCCATGACTTTGACGACTTTGCCTTCATAGACTTTGCCGACTTCAGCTTCGTCCGTGATGCTCTTCACCCACTTCACAGCGGCATCGATCTTGTCTTGATCCGATGCGGCAACTTTCACGCTGCCATCATCTTCGATCGAGATTTTCGCGCCAGTCTTTTCCACGATTTCGCGGATGACCTTACCACCGGTGCCGATCACTTCACGGATCTTGTCGGTTGGGATCATGAAGGACACGATCTTTGGCGCAAAGGCGTTGAGTTCGCCACGAGCACCTGTCAAAGACTTGGCCATCTCGCCCAAAATGTGCATCCTGCCAGCATGGGCACGGGTGAGGGCGACCTTCATGATCTCCTCAGTGATGCCTGCAACCTTGATGTCCATTTGAAGCGAGGTGATGCCGTTTTCGGTACCAGCGACCTTAAAGTCCATATCGCCCAGATGATCTTCATCACCCAGAATGTCGGTCAGAACTTCGAAGCTGCCGTCATCTTGCAGCACGAGGCCCATCGCAACACCAGCAACTGGCGAGCTGATTGGCGCGCCTGCGTCCATCAGAGCCAAAGACGCACCGCAAACCGACGCCATCGAGGACGAGCCGTTGGATTCAGTGATCTCCGACACCAAACGGATGGTGTATGGGAATTGCTCTGGGGTTGGCAGAACCGCTTGCATCGCGCGCCAGGCCAGCTTGCCGTGGCCAATTTCGCGACGACCAGCGCCACCCATGCGGCCCACTTCGCCCACCGAATATGGAGGGAAGTTATAATGCAGCATGAAGCGCTCTTTATAGGTGCCCTCTAAGCTGTCGATGAATTGCTCGTCATCGGCAGTGCCCAAAGTGGCAACCACGAGTGCTTGGGTTTCACCGCGGGTGAACAAGGCCGAGCCATGTGCACGCGGCAGAACGCCAGCTTCAGAAACGATCGCACGTACCTTATCGACCGGGCGACCATCGATACGACGGCCTTCCTTCACGATGGCGCTGCGCACGATGTCGCTTTCGACTTCTTTACAAACCGTCTTGAACAGCGAACCGTCCATGCCGTCTGGATTTGTTTCAGAAACAACCAAAGCTGCTTCAGCGCGCTTCTTCGCGGCACCAACGGCGTCTTGGCGAGCGCCCTTATCGGCGATGCGGTAAGCGGCATCGATGTCTGCGCCGATCATGTCCTTCACAGCCTTGTTTTCGGCGCTGTGATCTTCAGCTTGGAAGTCCCAAGGATCTTTGGCGGCTTGCTCTGCCAGCGAGATGATCAGATCGATCACAGGCTGCATTTGCTTGTGTGCGAAGGAAACCCCGCCCAACACCACTTCTTCGGACAATTCGTAGATTTCCGACTCAACCATCATCACGGCATCAGCGGTCCCTGCGACCACCAAGTCCATGTCGCTTTCTTTCAGCTGATCGACGGTTGGGTTCAGCACATATTCGCCATTGATATAGCCAACGCGTGCGGCCGAGATTGGGCCCATGAACGGAAGACCCGACAGAACCAAAGCAGCCGAAGAAGCCACCAATGCCACGATATCGGGATCATTTTCCTGATCATGCGACAAGGTGGTGATGACGACTTGGGTTTCGTTCTTGAAGCCTTTGGCGAACAAGGGGCGGATTGGGCGGTCGATCAAGCGGGAAACCAGTGTTTCCTTTTCGGTTGGACGACCTTCGCGCTTAAAATAGCCACCTGGAATACGGCCAGCTGCATAGAATTTTTCTTGATAATTCACGGTCAGCGGGAAGAAATCGATCCCCGGCTTGGCCGAACGCGCACCAACAGCGGTCGCGAGAACTTGTGTGTCGCCATAGGTGGCCAAAACGGCCCCATCGGCTTGGCGCGCCATGCGGCCAGTTTCCAGTGTCAGCGTACGTCCGCCCCATTCGAGCGAAACAGTCTTTATGTCAAACATCATCATTCCTTCTGGCAGATCATGAGGCCTTCCCCATGCTGCCGCCTACAAAACTTGGAACAGGCCTTCCTGAACCAAGGGGTCCGGCGTCCTTGCCGGAGAAAGCCCTCACCCTATGCGAGAGCCATCTTTCATCTTACTCCTCTTGCCGATCTCCGGCACCGATTTCGGGTGAGGGGCAAATAGCAAAAGGGCGGCGCATCTCGCACCGCCCTGATTGGTTTTGTCACGACGCCTTAGCGACGCAGACCATGCTTGGTCAAAATGGCTTGATAACGTGCCACATCGCGGGACTTTACATAGTCCAGCAAACGGCGACGCAACGACACCATGGCCAACAGGCCGCGACGTGAGTGATTGTCCTTCTTGTGCATTTTGAAATGCTCAGTCAGGTTCACGATACGCTCGGTCAGGATCGCGATTTGTACTTCTGGGCTGCCCGTATCGTTTGGGGCGAGGCCATGTTCTTTCATGATTTCGAGCTTACGCTCTGGTGCTACCGACATCGTGGTTCCCTTTGGGTTGGCGGCGGGTTCAATCGCGCGCACTGAGTTGAAACACACGGACCGGCTCAAACCGTCCCGCGCGTGCGTCTCCTATAGCGACGGCTTGGCCTTGAAGGGTTGCCAGTGCTGCTCGGCTCATGTCTTCGCCGGATACAACACGGGGTCTGCGCTTGGAGCGCAGCTCTTCAACCTGGTGGGGGAGAAGAACAATCCCGCGGCCTTGCCGCAACCTGAAAGCCTCTTCCGCTGTTACGGCCAGCGCCGGGATGTCGTCCAGCGCGGTCTCAACTGGCAAAAGGCTGTCGGACGCGGCGTCGCTATTGCATACTTCCTGTAGCTTTTCCAGTGTTATTGCTGCGCTCTCATGGAATGGGCCGACTGAAGTTCGCCGCAAAGCGCTCACATGACCCTCCGCGCCAAGCGCTGTTGCAAGGTCACGAGCCAAGGCGCGTACGTAAAAGCCCTTGCCACAGCGGCATTCGATGGTGGCATGATCGGCGTCGGGCACATCGACCAGACGCGCTTCAATCAGCAAAACCGTGCGCGCTTTGAGTTCAGGCACTTCACCATCACGGGCCAGATCGTAAGACCGCTCGCCCGCCACTTTAATGGCGCTATAGATGGGCGGGACTTGTTGGATCTCACCGATAAAGCCAACCAGAGCCGCCTCGATTGCCTCTTTGCAAGGCCGCACGTCCGAGGTAGCAATAATTTTGCCTTCGCGGTCTTGGGTATCGGTAGAGGCCCCCCATTCGACCGTGAAGCGATAAGATTTCTCAGCCTCCATCAACCAAGCGACGGTTTTGGTGGCTTCACCAAGCGCGATCGGTAGAATTCCGGTTGCTAACGGATCCAACGTGCCAGCATGGCCAGCCTTCTTGGCGTCAAACGCACGCCGGACGCGGGTGACGGCATCGGTGGAAGTTAGATGCAGGTCTTTGTCCAGAACGATCCAACCATGGATATCCTGGCCCTTTTTGCGGCGCGACATCAGGCCTCATCCGCCGGCTTGATCAAATCGGCGCGAACTTTGGGATCGTTGAAAAGATCATTCATCTTCAAGGCCGCGTCATAGGACGTGTCGGCCAAGAAGCGCAGGTCCGGTGTAAACTTGCTTTCCAGCGCCCGCCCGCATTCGCCGCGCAGGAATTTAGATGCACGGTTCAGCGCCTTGGCAATCTCTTCGGCGTCTTCGAGGCCGAGAGCCGCGACAAAAATATTGGCGTGCTTGAGGTCTGGGCTCATACGGACCTCGCCGACCGTGATGCTTTTATCGACCAAAGCCGGATCGCGAATGTCGCCACGGCGCAGAATTTCGACCAGCACGTGGCGAATGTTTTCCCCCGCCCGCAATTGCCGCTGGGTAGGGCCAGATGAATTATCGAAACGCTTTGCCATGATCTAACTTTCAAAGCCCGTGCTGGGATCGACCAGTCAGGAGCGGTTTATGTCGATTGCCCGCCGTTCCAAAACAGCGCGGGCCGCTGGAGTAGCGGCTTGGCGTGCGCGAGGCAAGGGAAACGCTGAGTGGCGGGTCAGGTGCCACTACAAGAACATATCCCCGGGCCCCTTTACGTCGCCGGGTACCAGTCGAAAGGCCTTGCCATTATCTTCAAGGCTCCAACCTAGAAACAAGGCCTCGGTTAGCTTTATCGCCCGACCGACAAGCGCAAAGGTGTTTTCAGCTTCAATAAAAGTACGATGCTCGCCGTCCGGCAATTCCACAATGACTTCGCCGGACTCTTGAGTAATGGAAATTGTTTCAGAGATAACTGTTTCCTTGGGTCCCAGAAAATTGAAGCGAACAGGCGTTTCCTCGATTTCGCCATCGGGAAATTGATGCCGAATGATGTGCGGGCCTAAAGACAGCATTTTAACCTCGATATAAGTGGAGACGGAGCCTACAAAAACATAGCACCCGGCTCTTTTACGTCTCCGGCGATGTTTTGATAGACGCTCCCGCCCTCTCCTGCGCAAATCCCATTGATATAGGCTTCGGCGATCATAATTGCGCTGCCGACCAGAGCAAGTGTGGTGTCGCCAAAAATAGGAAGTCAACGCTCGTCATCTTCAAATTCCAAATGGACTTCCCCAGCTTCTTCGATGTACTCGACCCCCTCGCCGAGGTCATGTGTTCGTTGCCCGGTAAAATAGACCGTTACGTGGATTTCCTGTTCTTCACCGTCGCTGGTAATTCGCTTAATCGTGTGCGGCCCTAAGCTTTGCGTGTTAGCCCCTCAAAGAAAGGACAGCTCTTTTAGCGAAACATATCGGTCGGCACTTTTATGTCTCCGGGTATACTTCGAAACAGCGTTAAATTATCAACTTCACATGTCCTCGATATGTAGGCCTCTGCAAACATCATCAAGACCCCGACCAGCTCAATATTGTTTATACATGAAGCCTTCATCCGGCGCTCGTGGGAAGCGAAACTGAGCAGGATTTCACCATAATAGGCTAGGCCATCGTCATGTTCAGGCGTGCCTTCTTCTTTGGGGTCATGCAGGAAGATTCTAACCTCGAAGGTTTCAGTATCACCGCTCTTGTTTTGTAGAGTAAGGGTGTCGGGCCCAAGAGTGATCATTGTCCGTCTCCTTCGCTTTATTTGGATTGGGAAACGTCAACGAAACATTCGCCCCGCGCCGTCATCGGAAACGTATGTAAGGATGTGTGGGCTTAAACTCTGCATGTTAGCCTCGATTTAGGCGGAGATGGAGCCTATAAAAACATATCACCGGGCTTTTTGACGTCTCCAGCAATATGTCGATAGACAGTTCCACCAACCCTTAGGCAAATGCCCTTAATGTGAGCCTCGGTGAGCATAATGGCGTTGCCAACCAGCGCCAAGGTGTTTTCCCCCGAAACCGGAAATCGGCTTTCTCCATTTTCAAATTCTAGGCAGACTTCCCCTGCTTCTTCTACATATTCGACCCCTTCGCCGAGATCGTGGGTTTGTTGCCCGGTAAAATAAACCGTTACATGGAGTTCGTGTTCGTCACCATTGTCGGAAACATGCATGATTACGTGTGGGCCTAAGCTTTGCATTTTAACCTCCTCGGTAGTTGTGACCACTATAAAGTGGCGTCTTGATCGCATGTATGCCGCCGCCCGCTTTGCATTCGCTATAGCGTACCATCGCGGTCGCACGGCAAATTGCAAATATTCTTTTTTCGTCGCCATTTTTGCGACCGTATCGGGCGGCATTCTGCGAGCAAGTTCTTAGATCGGAGTCGCGTTTGATCTGACACTGCCGTTCTACACGGTCACCGTC
This sequence comes from Aquidulcibacter sp., assembly GCF_049239865.1. Taxonomy (NCBI): domain Bacteria; kingdom Pseudomonadati; phylum Pseudomonadota; class Alphaproteobacteria; order Caulobacterales; family Caulobacteraceae; genus Aquidulcibacter; species Aquidulcibacter sp. The sequence goes on along the minus strand of NZ_JBMLTR010000080.1, from coordinate 120,910 downwards.
ATTAGAAGAAAAGGCTGGAGATGGGCTTGATCTTCGACTTGTAGCCGCCCGACCCCTGGGTGCTGGCAAAGACCCAACCGTCGGCTTTTGGTAGGGAATATGCAAAAAGGGCGTCTGGGATTGGCCCGATACTTCTGCCGCATAGGTGCCTGCCGCGCGCTGTATGCCAACGGCTCCAGCAATCAGCGGCAGTGACGTTCGCGACGCCGCGCGCGGTATATTTCCCAACGTTTGTGGTGGTTTCGGTTTTGGTGGCGTAGGCGGCGGTGATGGCTTTCGGGGGGCGGCTCGGTAGCCGGACCCACCGCCGGTGCTTGTCCATTGACCGCCAGTTGGTGTGCCTTGCGGCGCACGGGGTTGGTTAGGGTCAAATTTGACCTCAGTTACGCTTATGCGTTCTCTAAGCGCTATTTTAACGTCGGCGATGGCGCAGCGCGCGTCCCGCAAATCGTCGCGCACTTGCTTTAGTCTGTCGAAAATCATGGCTGCTAGCCTCTCAAGGCCGCTTTGGCGTTTGAGAGGCTAGGTTAGCGGTGAGCTAGTGAGCCGAGGATAAGGCGAAACCTATCCACACTTTAAGGCTAGCCCCTCCTTCTAGGCAGGGCTCGCCGAAATGACATGAGGTCTAATTTTCCCGTTGTGCGACAACAGGAATGCTACCCTACAAACTACGCTTGATGATCTGCACGTCGAAGCACTCAATCAGATCGCCTTCGCGCAGGTCCTGATAGCCTTCAAATGCCATACCGCATTCTTGGCCAGCCAAAACTTCGCTGACTTCATCTTTAAAGCGCTTCAGAGTGGAGAGCTTGCCTTCATGGATGACGACATCATCGCGCAGGAGGCGAACACCGCAACCGCGTTTGATATTGCCTTCATTGATCTTACAGCCAGCAATTTTGCCAACCTTGGTGATGTTGAACACCTGCAAGATTTGGGCATAGCCCAAGAAGGTTTCTTTCCGCTCTGGCTCCAACATGCCGGAGAGAATGTCTTTCACATCATCCAACAGATTGTAGATGATGGAATAATAACGGATCTCAACGCCTTCATGCTCGGCCAAGTCGCGCACCTGCTTGGGTGCACGTGTGTTGAACGCGAGAATTGGTGCGCCGGAAGACTTCGCCAAAAGAACATCGCTTTCGGTGATCCCGCCAACGGCTTGGTGGATAACTTTGGCGCGCACTTCGTCGGTCGAGAGCTTCTCGAGCGCCGCCGTAATGGCTTCGGCAGACCCACCCACATCGGCTTTGACGATGAGCGGGAATTCCTTGACTTCGGCATCCTTGATGCGAGCCAACATGGCTTCCAGACCCGAACGCGCGGTTTGACGTACGACGACCTTTTCCCGCTTCATGCGGATACGATAGTCCGTTACTTCGCGGGCGCGGGCTTCATTTTCCACGACCACGACCACGTCACCAGGCTCTGGTGTGCCATCGAGACCCAGGATTTCAACCGGCTGAGAAGGCCCTGCGGATTGAACGGTTTGGCCGCGCTCGTCGCTGAGGGCGCGCACGCGACCCCATTGCGTTCCGGCAACAACCAGATCGCCACGCTTCAAAGTTCCGCGTTGCACCAGAACGGTAGCAACCGAACCACGACCCTTGTCGAGCTTGGCTTCAATAACCGTACCTTCTGCGGCGCGATCTGGATTGGCTTTAAGGTCCAAAACTTCCGACTGCAGCAGGATGGTTTCCAAGAGCGTGTCGAGATTGGTGCGCTCTTTGGCCGAAACCGGTACCCACAAAGTGTCACCGCCCACGGCTTCGGTCAGAACTTCATATTGCAGAAGCTCGTTCAAGACCTTCTGCGGATTGGCTTCTGGCTTGTCGATTTTATTGACGGCCACGATGATCGGCACACCAGCGGCTTTCGCGTGGCTGATGGCTTCAACGGTTTGTGGCATCACGCCATCATCGGCCGCTACCACCAGAACCACCACATCGGTGATGCCGGCGCCGCGAGCGCGCATGCTGGAGAAGGCAGCGTGGCCTGGCGTATCCAAGAAGGTCACGCGCTCGCCATTAGCCAAACGGACCTGATAGGCCCCGATGTGCTGGGTAATGCCGCCGGCTTCGCCCTTAACCGTATCGGCAGAGCGGATCGCATCCAGAAGCGAGGTTTTACCATGGTCAACGTGACCCATGATGGTCACGACGGGTGGACGTGGCACTTGGTTGGCGTCGGTGTCTGCTTCGCCTTCCAGACCAATTTCAACGTCAGATTCCGCCACGCGCTTTACGCTGTGACCAAAGTCGGTGACGATCAATTCGGCAGTATCGGCGTCGAGATTATCGGCACCTTTCATCATCTGACCTTGTTTCATCAGATATTTGATGACGTCGGTCAGGCGCTCTGCCATCCGGTTGGCCAATTCGGCCACGGTGATGACTTCCGGCACGACAACTTCGCGCACTTGCTTAGTCTGCTCTTGACCCTTCAACATGCGCAAACGACGGTCGCGCTCTTTTTCACGGGCACGGCGAACCGAGGCAAGCGAGCGCTGACGGTCAGAATCATCACCCAAAGCAGAGGTGATGGTCAGCTTGCCCGAACGGCGCTGTTGCGCACCTTTGGCACGCGACACAGGAGGGGCGCGAACGACGGCAACTTTTTGCCGTTTTACACGACCGCCCAGTTCAGACAGCAAGTCGCCGTCTTCACCTTCTTCGCCCGCAGGGGCTTCGCCAGCTTCTTCATCGCGTTCGGCACCAGAGACAGGTGCTTCGGCTTCATAAACAGGTGCAGCCTCTTCACGGCCACGAACTGGTGCGTCTGCTGCGGCTTGCGCGGCAGTACGACGGGCTTCAGCAGCTTTTTGTTCTTCGTCTAATTGCCGCTTACGCTGCGCTTCGGCTTCTGCGATCTGACGCTCTTCGTCCGCGCGACGGCGGTCGGCATCTTCGCGGCGTTGACGCAGTTCAGCCTCAGCCAATTGTTGCTGACGACGTGCTTGTTCTTGTTCACGAGCCCGCTCTAGCGCGACCATACGCGCTTTCATTTCACTATCGGACAAGCCCAGGGTCTTGGTGGTACGGGCAGGCGCTTGGCGCGACTCGTCGGCGGGTGCAGGTGCTGCCGGCTTAGGGGCAGGTGCGGCGGCCACAGGTGCTGCAGCAGGACGAACAGGCGGCGCAAAGGCGGGTTTTGGCACAGCCCCGGGTGCACCAGCGGCTGGCGCTTCTCCTGGGCCAATTGTGCGCTTCTTCTTGACCTCAACCACAACTTGGTTGGTACGCCCATGCGAAAAGCTCTGGCGAACGGTGCCAGCGCCCACATTGCGGGAAAGGGTCAGAGGCTTGCGCCCCGATTGGTTTTCGTTGTCGTTACCGTCGCTCATGCTCATCCTTGCGCACTCATTGGCGCGTCGTAAAAATTCAACCGGCCTTTGGCCCCAAGATTAGGTCCAGCAAGCACAAAAACCGCCGTTCGAGCAGGATTACCGCCCGGGCGTTCTGTGCCGGTCAAGATCGGCTTCGTCCAGTTCCAAATGGTCCTGCACCTATATATAGGTGCCGTCCCTTGGCCAATCATCGGGCACTAATGGAATAAAACCCGCTAAGCGCCTAATGTCCGTCGTCCAGCTGTCTGCTAAACGCCCTGGCATTAAGATAGCATGTATCACAACATCGCGTCCTAACGCCATGCCCATTTCCATCCCAGTGAAACAGCCTGCAGTTGGCACACCGCCCCATGCCAGCGAGAGGCCGTCCAATTTGCCGCGTCCGTCGGGGGATCCGTCGCTGGCTTCGATACGCCAAGCAGGCTTGGCCGTACGTAATGCCGACGCCACCTGATCGTTGCCCAGGACAATTTCACCCGCTTTTCGGGCGATCGAAAGCTGATTTAGGCACCGCAGCCTCAAGCCCTCGACAATGCGATCCATCAAGTCTTCGCGTGGTTTAGCCTCACGCTTGAGGCCGCGCGAGAACGCGCCCTTTTTGACCGCTAAACTGACAGCTTCCCGCGTTGAAGTGACCCAAACGCCCCGTCCAGGTGCGCGTGCGGCTGGGTCTGGAAAGACCCAGCCGTCGGGATCAGCCACAAAACGGATCAGCCCAGCTTCAGGCTGGACCTCGCCGGTCGCTATGCAGCGCCGGACACGTCCGGCGCCTTCACGTCGCTCACTCTTGTCCATCGGCGGCAACTTCCGCCTCTGCTTCGGCTTCCTCAACGACGGGAGCCTCAACCCAGCCCATGGCGACGCGAGCAGCCATGATCAAAGCGTCGGCTTGCTCGACACTCATGCTCATGCCTTCCAACAAGCCTGGGAAGCGGGTCTTTTCGCCATTTTTGACTTCGAACCAGCCACGCAGATCGTCAGACACGAGGCCCGCGACATCTTCCACATTCTTTACGCCGCCTTCGCCCAATTTGATGGCGACTTCTAAGGTGACGCCTGGCAGACCCAGAACCTCATCTTCTACGCCCAAGCTTGCGCGTTTGGCATTAAGTTCGTTTTGCGCACGTTCGATGAAGTCGCGCGCACGGGCTTGCAGCTCCGCCGAGACGTCTTCGTCAAAGCCTTCGATCTGCAGAAGGTCGCCCAATTCGACATAAGCCAATTCTTCGATGGTTTCGAAGCCTTCAGAAACCAAGAGACGCGCCATCATTTCGTCGACGTCAATCGCACCCATGAACAATTCGGTGCGGCTGTTGGCTTCCTTCTCGCGGCGCGAACGCTCTTCTTCTTCGGTCAGAATATCGATCGACCAGCCGGTCAACTGGCTGGCAAGGCGCACATTTTGGCCGCGGCGGCCGATGGCCAAGCTCAATTGCTCATCGGGAACCACCACTTCGACGCGGTTTTCATCTTCGTCGAGAACCACTTTGGTCACTTCAGCAGGCTGAAGCGCGTTCACGATGAAGGTTGCAGGGTCTGGCGACCAAGGAATGATGTCGATCTTTTCGCCACCCAATTCGCCAACCACCGCTTGAACCCGTGAACCGCGCATACCGACGCAGGCACCGACAGGGTCAATCGAGTTGTCATGGCTGAACACGGCAATCTTGGCCCGCGACGAAGGATCGCGTGCAACCGCCTTGATTTCAATCACACCGTCATAAACTTCAGGCACTTCTGCTTCAAACAACTTGGCCATGAAGCCGGGATGAGCGCGCGACAAGAAGATTTGTGGACCTTTTGGCTCACGACGCACGTCGTAGATGTAGCAGCGGACACGGTCGCCCATGTTCAGATTTTCGCGCGGCAAGGTTTGATCCCGACGGATAACGCCTTCGCCACGGCCCAAATCGACAATCACATTGCCATATTCAACGCGCTTCACGATACCATTGATGATATCGGCGACGCGGTCCTTATATTCTTCGAACTGCTTGTCGCGCTCTGCTTCGCGGACGCGCTGGGTGATGACTTGCTTGCCGGTCAAGGACATCACGCGGCCAAAGTCGAACAAGGGCAGGTCTTCTTCAAAGACATGGCCGACGTCCACACTCGGGTCGATCCGCTTAGCAACCGAAAGCGGGATTTGCTGGCTGGGGTTTTCGACTTCGTCTTGGGTCGCAACCACGGTCTGCTTGCGCTTCAAGGTGAGTTCGCCAGACTTAGGATTGATGCGCGCATCAATCTGATGATCGGCCCCATAGCGAGCGCGGGCAGCTTTGCTGATCGCCTCTTCAATTGCCTCAACCACGATCGACTCGTCGATATTCTTTTCATATGCGACCGAGCGGGCGATGGACAAAAGTTCAAGCCGGTTGGCGGAAATGGCCATGTTTGTCTTCCTTCTGAAACGGAATGGGCTGATTAGGTTAGGTCTGGGTCCGCATCTGGCAGGACATCATCGGTGACAAACTCCACCTGATCATCGTCCAGTGCTTTCTCCAGTTGCTCGAGTTCGTCTTCGTCTGCTCCGCGGCGGCGCAAGGATTCACGGATCAAATCGTCCGTCAGCACCAAGCGGGCGCTGGCGATCCATTCAAAGGGGATGAGGGCTGTGTCCTCTTCACCTTCGAGATTGATGCAAATGTTGTTGTCTTCGGTGCCGGCCAATTCGCCGGAAAAGCGCTTGCGGCCTTCAATGCCCCGATCCAGTTCCAGCTTGGCTTCCCAGCCGATCCAGCGGTCAAAGTCGACAAAGCGGGTCAATGGACGATCAATACCGGGGGACGAAACTTCCAGCGCATATTCGCTTTCAATCGGGTCCTCGGCCTCCAAAAGCGGGCTCAGGCCGCGCGACAGCTTTTCGCAATCGCCCGAGGACATGCGGCCGTCAGGGCGCTCGGCCATGATCTGAAAAGTCTTGCGGCGCGATCCCATCAAACGCACGCGCACAATCTCATAACCCAAGTCGCGGGCAGCCGGCTCAATCAGGGCCAAGAGTTTGTCTTCATAAGGCGACGTTGTGCGCACGTGGGTCTCAATCTGTTGCGCCATCCCTCCAGCGAGGTCGGCAGGTTTCAGAACAAACAAAAAGCGGCCCCGGTGACCCGGAGCCGCTTTGACCGCCTCAAGCGATCAAAGTCGATCTGTTGGAAGCCTTATAGGCTGAGGAAGCCGCTTTGTCACCAGCATTGGCGCAGGCTTCCTCAGCAGAGCATTGGCGCGTCCAAAAATCAGCGCGTCGCACCCTTTTCAGCCTGGATACCAGCGTCAGACTCTGGGCCTCCGACAATCTTTTCCAGCTTCATGCGGAAGATCAAAAGCGAGTTCGGCGGGATAGGGCCACCACCCTCGGCCCCATAGCCAATGGCGGGCGGGACCCAAATCGTCCATTCATCACCAGGGCGCATCATCTGCAGGGCCTCAACCCACGCCGGGATCAAATTGCCGACTTGAAACTCTGCCGCTTCACCCCGTGCAAACGAGCTATCAAAAACTTCGCCATTCAGGAGCTTACCCTCGTAATTCACCTGCACCATGGAATCCACGGCTGGCTTCGGGCCGGTCTCAGGGCCCTTTGCGATAACCGCATATTGCAGGCCGGAAGCGGTGGTGATCACACCGGGCGCGTTCTTGTTCTTTTCAAGAAATTCCTTGGCTTCCAGCCCATTGGCATCCAAAGGAGCTTCAGCGGCTTTGCCGTCCACCCCGTCCATCACAGACTTGTCTTGGTTCGCGCCAGCAGGCTGACACGCCATGAGGGCGGCACAGGAGATCAGCATCAGTGACATCAGTCGCTTTTTGAACATCGGGTTAGCCTTTATTTTTTGGGGATGATGAACTCAGACGGAAAAGGCCACTACAGAAGGGGCCAATTTATCAGGTATCCTCAAGCGGGACGCCATAAAGCTCTAGCCGGTGATCTATCAAACGATAACCCAAACGGCGGGCAATTTCTTGTTGAAGACGCTCGATCTCTGGGTCAACAAACTCCAACACGCGTCCGGTCTTCATATCGATTAGATGGTCATGATGATCGGCACCTGCCTCTTCATAGCGAGAGCGGCCATCACGAAAATCGTGGCGCTCTAAAATGCCACTTTCTTCAAACAAGCGCACGGTACGGTAAACGGTTGCGATAGAAATGCCCTTATCCACCGCAGCGGCACGGCGGTGCAATTCCTCCACATCTGGGTGATCCTTTGCTTCCGACAAAGTGCGCGCGATTATCCGGCGCTGCTCCGTCATTCGCAGACCTTTTTCCACGCAAAGGGCTTCAATGCGATCAGGCATGTTGGTTCCGTCCGTCATGGTTAAGATATGCGAGGTTTGCGCTGTTTCGTCTAGCGCTTTGACATCAATGTGCAGCAGGCAACGCACAAGAAAAGAGCTGCGCGTCCATATTTGGACCCGTATCGCGACGATAATAGGCTTTGCGTACACCGAAAGGCAAAAAACCTTCCCGCTCATAGAGCGACACAGCAGGCAGATTGTCGGCGGCGACTTCTAAGATAAGCCGCATAACACCGAGGCCTGCCAACTCTTGCTTTGAAGCGGCCAAAAGGCTGCTCGCATAACCGTTCCGCCGTGCGGCTGGGTCGACCGCAAGGGTCAAAATCTCGGCCTCATCCCCAATCGCTCGGATCAGTAAGAAGCCCGAAATGGGTTGGCCAATCACCCACACCAGATCAGAAGTTAGATGAGCGGAAAAATCGCCCTCGGACCAAGGATGGTCGAAAGCAGCCTGGTGGACGCGAGCGAGCGCCGCGCCATCACCAACTTGGCCGCGTCGCAAAGTCATAAGGAATCAACTTCCAAGGATATGCCACCAGGAAGCTTGGCTTCATGGCCCCGCAAATAAAGGGGGGCTGGGGGATTCAAATGCGGATCAAGGTGTTGTGCCAATTGCGCCAAGACAACTGGGTCGGGCAAATCTTGTGCTGCCATCGGCCAATCTGGACGAAGCCGTGCCAGTGTTTGCGCACCGGGACCCGTCAAGGTCCAGTCTCCATCGAGCCTCGCAAGCACATCTTCCGCGCTCTGGCGACAGGGCTCCAGCCTGCAGGCGCGGCCCTCCCAAGCCCCAACAAAAAGACTACCAGCTACTTCAATCGCGGCTACGGTCCGAAGGGCCGAAGCTCCATGGGCCAGAACCTCCAGCGTTGAAATCCCAACGCAGGGACGATCGAGGGCCACGGCCAGACCACGCGCAAAGGCAAGGCCAATGCGAAGGCCCGTAAACGCGCCGGGGCCGCGTGTCACGGCAATCCGGTCTAGTGCCGCCGGCTCCACCCCGGCTTCGGCCAAAACTTCACGGGTCATTGGGGCCAGCCGCTCTGCCTGACCTTTCGCCATAGGCTCAACGCGGGAGAGCAAAACCTCGCCGGAACGCAGGATTGCCACCGAACAGGCGTTGAGCGCTGTATCTACTGCCAGAATGAGCATTCGCTCCTTAACTCCCCGCGCAGGGCGGCGCACATCTTAAACAATGGTCAGAAGAGCGGAATTTGGACGACCCAGAACAGCCTTCTCGCCATTAATGCCAATTGGGCGCTGGATCAGCTTGGGGTTTTTGGCCATGGCAGCAAAAACATCTGCATCACTGGCGTCGGTTGCAAGGCCCGCATCTGCGGCATCCTTATCCCGCATGAAGGCGCGGGGCGAGACACCGCCCATCTTGCGGGCAATTTCTTTAAGCTCATCGACGCTTAAGCGTTCTGCGACCAACATATAGCGGCGGATGTCCGGTTGAATGCCGGCAGCCTCCAGTACTTCAAGGCCCTTTTTCGACGAGCCGCAGCCCGGATTATGGATTAGAACATAGCTCATCGCTGCAGCTCCCATCTGGATTATTGATCTGGCTCGCTAAATGGCGGGGGGGCGGATCAAAGTAAAGGGTTGGATGAGAAAGATCTGGCTGCAGCGGGTTCGCCCTATGCCTGCCCTTTACCGCTTGGCTTAAGCAGGACATGATGCGTGACGCTTAAGGACAAGGTGGGTCGCCATGGTGGCGCTGAAGGAAGTTCCTGTGACTGAAACAAGCAGCCAAACCGCGACAAATTCAGCCGCAACAGAAGAAAAACTAGACCGCTCTGCCCTGTCTTGGGCCTGCTTTGAGGCCGGGCGAAACCCTTATGTCATTTTGTGCACCATCTATATTTTAGCGCCCTATATCGCCACTACGGTTTTTTCTGACCCGGTTGTTGGCCAAGCAACAATCGCGAGCTGGCACACATTGGCCGGGATCATCGTCGCGCTGACCGGGCCCTTCCTTGGGGCCATTGCCGACCGATTTGGTAACCGCAAGCCGATTTTGGCCGCCGTGACCTGCGCCATGGTGGTAGCAATATTCAGTTTGTGGTGGGCGCTACCAGCAGGCCAAGGCGGGCTATCGATTGTCATGATCGGCGCATTGACCACAGCCCTTGGCGTCATGTTTGCCTATAGTGAAGTCCTGCACAATGCGATGCTGCCCACAGCCTCTACCCCTGCGACTTTGCCACACGCATCCGGTTTAGGATTGGCACTAGGTAATTTGGCTTCTGTCGTTTTTCTGATCTTTGTGCTCTGGGGCTTAGCGTTTCCAGGACGGGTTGATTGGAGCTTTGTGCCAAGTCAGCCCTTGTTTGGCCTTAACCCCGAAACACACGAGACGAGCCGCATCGTGGCACCCATGACGGCGATTTGGTTTGCCATCGCGGCTTTGCCTTTGTTCTTCTTTTCACGCGACAAACAAGCCTCTGGCATTAAGCCCTCTAAGGCAGCGATTGATGGAGTGGTCGGCATGTTTAAGGCCGTTGGTCGACTGTTCCGCGTCGACCGCAATGCAGGCCTCTATCTGATTGCGCGCATGCTCTATGTCGATGGCAAAACCGCGATCCTGATTGTCGCAGGCGTGACAGCGGCAGGTGTATTCGGCTGGGACCTATTGGAAATGTCGGCCTATGGCGTGATTTTGTCGATTTTCGCGGTGTTTGGCGGTTTGGTCGCGGGCCGGGTTGATGCGCGGATTGGGGCAAAATGGTCGATCATTTTAGAAATCGGCGTAACCTTGATCTGCCTTTTGATCCTGACCTCGCAGTCCAAAACCCATGTGTTTTGGATGGATGTCGTCCCCGACACGCCAATCTGGAACGCCCCCATGTTCACCACGTTGCCGGAAGTGGTTTTCGTGTGTGGAGCCATTGTCATCGCCATTTCCATCACGGCTGCCTATGCCTCGTCGCGCACCCTGATGGCCCGCCTTGCCCCGAAAGGCATGGAGGGCGAGTTCTTTGGCCTCTACTCGTTAGCGGGATCGGCGACTGTTTGGATGGGTCCAATGCTGGTTGGCGTCTTCACAAAAGCGTTTCAAAGCCAACAAATTGGCTTGGCATCAACGGGTATTCTACTCGTTGGTGGCCTCTTCTTGATGCTTTTTGTGAAACAACCACCTCGCCTTGAAAGCGGAACCTACTAGATTTCGGACGGTCGCTTGAAATTGCTTTAAAGACGCACGCGTGATGCACCCATTTGTTCGCCCCCTTTCCTGGCAGCTCCCGCTGCAGGCGCTGGCCTGTTTTGGGCATGAAGAAGGCTGCCTTGGATTTATCGGAGGCGGTGCGCATGCCTTGTCGCGCTGGTCCTATGTTATGGCAAAGCCCGTGCGAACCCACGTCTGGCATCGCAGTATGCAGGGCGACCCCTTTGCCGGCCTGCACGAGGCATTAACGGCACCTCGCATGACGCTGCATCCCAACTTAGGCCCATTTCAAGGCGGCTGGGCGGGCCTATTGGGGTATGAGCTCGGCCACGCCTTTGAAGCCCTACCCGAAACCGACACAAAAACTTGGCCCGATGCTTGGCCTGATGTTTGGTTGGGACTGTATGATACGCTGGCGGTCTTTGACGCGGAGAACCAGCGGGCTTGGGTGTTATCTTGGGGTCTCACAGACTCCGGGCAGCTAAGCCCAGCGCTGGCCGAACAGCGGGCTCAAGGCCTCTCGGATCAGATTGAAGCCGCCCAACCCCTGCGACTGCGCGCGGTAGAAGCCCCAACCGATTTAGCACTGAGTCCGAGCCAGCCGCGGACGCTTGTTGAAAGTCAGATCGCACAGGCCATCAACTATATTCAAGCAGGGGATATCTTTCAGGCGAACATCTCAGCGCGATTTTCAGGTCAGCTAGAGCCCAGCGATACGCCATTGGACTTGTTTAGCCGCTTAATGGGTCGCCATCCTTCGCCATTTGCTGCCTACTTGTGCTTAGGGGACAAAATTGTTGCCTCGCATTCGCCCGAGCGTTTCATCTCACGAACGGCGTCTGGCAATCTGGAGACCCGGCCGATTAAGGGCACGGCCTCGCGCCATAAAGATCCCGTGCAAGACGCCCAAAGCGCCCAAAGGTTGCTGGCCAGCCAGAAGGATCGGGCTGAAAATCTAATGATTGTCGATTTGATGCGTAATGACATCGCGCGTGTCTGTGGAGCAGGAAGTGTTAAAGTGCCGCGCTTATGCGATCTGGAGAGCTTTTCAACCGTGCATCATTTGGTGTCCGAAGTTAGGGGTCAACAAAAGCCTGGGCTTAGCTTTTTTGATGCCTTGCGCAGTTCTTTCCCGCCCGGCTCCATCACGGGCGCTCCCAAGGTGCGCGCCATGGAGATCATCAGCGAATTAGAAGGGGAGCCGCGCGGCCCTTGGTGCGGCTCGATGATCCGAGTGGGGTTTGACGGTTCTGCCGATTCCAATGTGTTGATCCGCACTGCTGCATGCCGCAAACAGGGGGATCGCTGGCACATCGACGCCCGCGCCGGGGCTGGCATTGTTGCCGACAGCGATCCGTCTCAAGAGTATGAGGAAATCCTAGTGAAAGCGCGCGCGCTGCGCATCGCAGCACATGGTGGAGACGTCTTGTGACAAGCCCCCCTCTTGGCGATCTGTGTTGGCACAATGGCGATTTGATCAAGATAGCCGATGTGCGCATTGACCCGGCCGACCGCGGCTTTACGTTGGGCGACGGTCTGTTTGAGACACTTCTCTGGACTGGGCAAGAGATCCGTTTCTTTGAGGACCACATGGCCCGTTTGGGCCATGGCGCGAGCGCGTTGGGACTGGATATTCCGTTTAATATTGCAGAGATCGAACAAGGCCTTTTGGCCTTAGCTGCTGCAAGTGGCCAGAGGCCAGCGGCACTGCGCCTTACGGTGACTCGCGGAGTCGGCCCCCGTGGCCTGAAGGTCCCGGACAAGTCTTTGTCCAATGTATTGGCAACGATTGCGACGGTATCGACCGAGTTTCCAGCCGTTGCGGTTCATGTTGTCGATATTTATCGGTCATCGGGCGCGCCCTCGGCGCGATTTAAAACCTTGTCCTATGTCGATAACATTATTGCTCTGAACGCGGCCCAAGCTTTGGGCGCGGACGACGGCTTGATGCGCGGGCCTGATGAATCCATCGCATGTGCTACCAGCGCCAACATTTTGATCCAACAAGACGGTATTTGGCGCACGCCGCCGCTGGAAGATGGCGCCCTACCCGGGATCGTGCGGGGTCGTTTGGTTCGTGCAGGACTCGTTATCGAGAGCCGAATCCATGTTGCAGCTCTCGAGACCTGCCAAGCGGCCTGTCTGACCAATGCGCTGGTCGGAGTTCGACCTATCCACACGCTTAATAAACGGGGGCTTGAATCAGAGCCTACGCTTTATGCTGCACTTCGGGCGGCGCTAAAGTGACTTGAGGCCAAAAAGCCTTGCTTTAACAACCCGGCGTCGTAACCCCTGTCAGGCACAGCTTGGCGGATTTGCGGGGCCGGAAATAGAAGCGTTCGCGCAATGTCGTTGTGTTAGACAAAAATGAGGTACCTAGCGATGTGTATTGAAGGGTTACTTCCCCTACAACGACACCGCCGTTGGCCGCGAACAAGCCCGTGTCGACCACAACCGTGTTGCCGACCTTTAAGCTGTGGCTGTTGTTCACGTTTGCGCAGCTGCCAGTTCCATCGATCTCCTGGCTCCACTCCACCTTGGGGACGCTGCTAACAAGTGCGACCGAGGCAACAACTAGAGACGGCGTCGTGGCCGTATAGGGTTGGAACACACTGCGGGTGACGTTGGCAATTTGGGCAAGGTCGGTACAGCTCACACGGTCTGTTTGTGCTGCTAGGTCACCTAAAGTCGAAGCGGCGAGCGTCACCTTCCGATCAACACTGACCGCTTGGCTCACCTCAGACGCGCCAAACAGCATCAAAATCATCAGAGGCGCAATCAGCGCAAATTCAACCGCCGAGACACCACGCTGCGCGCCGCGCTTGTGCGCAGTTTCGTAAAGGTAGTTCAGCCGGTTTTTTAGCGAGGTTCGCACAGACATCACAAATAACCTCAATTAAACGGTTCGTTACGGAACGCCGATGTTGCGGCAATGATGCGGTTATAGTTACCAAGTGTCCCGCCTGGAGAAGTATCGGAGAAATTCCGCATAGCATTGGAAATGCCCGGCGTTAGCAAAGGCCAAACATAATAACCACGAACCACCACAATCGCGTTTGCGGCCGTTGTTTCATAAGGCTCGTCTGCTGCCGAACCTGGGGTGAGCGTACCGTCTGCCCATGGGGTCGGGAGCGTTCCAGAAACGGGCTGGTTCTGGACTTGAACGAATAAACGCGTGCTGCAATCACCTAAACCCATCATGCGGGCACAGACATTGGCTTTGAATTGGTCTTTGGTAATCGGTGTTGCGAGCGATTGGGCCTGACCGGTGCGAATCTTGCGCGCTTCTTCGGAGACGGCCGCTTCAAGTGTCGTCTGCACGAAAAAGATCATCATGGTTTCGAAGATACCGAACAACATGAAGATAAACGGGGTGGCGACCATGGCAAATTCAACGGCAGCAGTGCCCCGCTTGCCCTGCTTCGCACGACGATTGCGTAAACGCTTTACCATAAGTGAGAGCAATGCAGACATCGTCGACTCCTTCAACGCGTCCATACTAAGCACATAGGGCCTTTCGGCCTGCTTAAATTGGAGTTGAAAATTTTATTTATTAACGACGATTCACGCTTTATTGGCGCGATCCAGACCCTGCAGCAAAGCCGGATCGCGCATTGATCGCCGCAATCGCTGGCGCATTGCCTTGGGCTGTGCCCTCTGAATGAACATTAGGAATGCATCGATCCTGACAGATCGCGGTGGAAATCTCTTTTCCACGTTGGATGGTAATCATGTCACGCACATTGGACGGGCGCACTTGAATGGTACCAGAGAATACGGTGTTGCCTGCAGCATCCACGGCCGTAATCTCCGTGGTGCCTTGTGACTTTCCTACCACAAAAAGAACGCGTGCATCATGCACGATCACATCTGCGATATTGGCATTACCCACAACAACGCCAGTGACCGGTCTTTGAAATCGGAGCGGTTGTGTTTGGTCGACTTCCAATTGAAAGGTTTGAGCCCCAGCTGTGCCTGCTGCCAAAGCGACGAAAGCGCAGGCGATCGAGGCCAATGGTTTAACTAAATTGGTCATGACAAAACTCCGTGCTGGATCTTTCATTAGCGCTCACCTGTAAACCAGCCATTAACGAGTGCAGTCCGCTCTCGGGTGGCTTTTAGGGTCGCCGGACGTTCGGAAAAACCTCACCTCGCACGTATGTATAATATATAAGGTACTTAGGACGCAGTCGCCCCCTAATCAAAAGGAGCCGTTTCGGCGGTAATCGAAGAAGAATGACCAGCTACATTTGTTACTTTGGTTTAACGCTTTGCCTGAATCGGTAATATATTACTTTGGAATTCGTCTCTAATTCTATCGAATGTAGGAAGTTGCAGAAATTTTGTCAGAACAAAGTAGAAAAATATCATTTAAAAACAATAACTTAAAAATGGTCTGCCGCAATTGTGCCGATAAAAGGGCATGTCTGATCAATTTTTACGTTTCAGTTTACGTCATGTTTATGAGTCTTCGCTAGAACAAGCAGGACACAGGGAATTAGAAGCATTCAAGACTTCAACCACCCGGTCGCATGTAGAATGGGAACCTAAAAATGAAAAAGCTTTTCTCGAAAATCCGCAATAATGAGTCCGGTGCAACCGCTATCGAATACGGTCTGATCGCAGCTTTGATCGCTGTTGTTCTGATCACCTCGTTGGGCACCTTGGGCAACAACATGAGCAACCGCTTCAACACCATCGGTACCTCGATCGGTCGTTAATACGGGCTTTGTCTGTTAAAATTGGCGCTTGGTTTTCGAACCAAGCGCCTTTTTTTTTGGCTTGGATTCCGGCGGCGTGCCGACAGTAGTATTTACTTTGGCTTAGCGGTCCCATGGTAGACAATACAGATGACACTTGGACCTGACACTTTGGCGGCTGGAGCCGGCTTGGTTGCCTTTTCGGGCGCCATGATCTGGGCAGCCATTGGCGATGTCCGGACCTTTCTGATTACAAACAAACTTAACATGCTGATAGCCGGTGGTTTTTTGGCTTTCGCTCTGCCGATGGGCCTTGGCCTGAATGATCTGGCAGCACATATCGGTGTTGGCTTGCTGACTACGCTAATTGCCCTCGCCATGTTTTTAGTCGGTGTCTATGGTGGCGGCGATGCAAAACTTACCGGTGCAGCTGCGCTTTGGCTTGGTCCAGCTGCGATGATGCCCTTCATTCTGTATACTGCGATTGCCGGTGGTGTCTTGGTCATCACTTTGATCGTCAGTAGACAATTGGCGCGCCACTTTGGCTTACCCAGAAATCCGCGATGGGCGAGGCGATTGCTGCGAAAGTCTGCCGCCGTTCCCTACGGTGTGGCTTTAGGAATCGGGGCAATACTTGCAACACCCTATACCCTGTGGTTTCCCAACATTTAACTTAAAATTGTGCTAATTATTCGTACTTCTTGAACCAAAGAAGTCGCACCGTTAACCTCTTCTTAGAACATATTTACGCATGGTCGTCCCGTAAATCATTTTGGATTTGGGTGATTCTCTAAGGGTCTGACAGGAAAAACTCCGAGTTGGAACCCCGAGTGGGAGATGCATAGCGTGAATATTCGGCAAATCTCGATCATTGGCGGTGCTATGCTAGTCGCAGGTGGAGCCTTCATTTGGATGCGCACGCAGTCCGCGAATCCGCAGGTTGCGCAGCCTGTTGCCGCCACCGAAGTCAAGGCAGAGACCGTCAATGTTTTGGTAGCCAAGCGCGACATGGTCGTGGGCGAACGCATCTCGCCATCCTCTTTAGGCTGGGAAGCTTACACGCCAACAAGCGCATCGACGCCTGGATTCTTTCTGCAATCCAAGAACCCCAAAGCGATTGAAGAATTTAGCAATGGCATTGTTCGCCAAGCCATGGTGAAGGGCGAGCCAGTTTTGGCTAGCAAGATTGTCGATGTTGAAGCGACGACCGGGGCCATGGCAGCTCTGCTAACGCCCGGCATGCGGGCCGTTTCGTTTCCAATCAGCCCTGAAACGGCGGTGGCGGGCTTTGTTTTACCCAATGATCGCGTGGACATCCTCTTGACGCGAGAGGTCCAATTCTCATCCAACGGCCAGTCGGTGTCGAGAGTCATTTCGTCTGCAATTCTAGAGAATGTTCGGATCCTAGCGATCGACCAAGCGATTACGCAAGATAAGGATAAAACGACCTTGCCAGGCGGGATTGCAACGGTTGAACTGTCCGCAGCCGATGCCGAGAAGCTTCGATTGGCGCATAAATTGGGCGATCTTTCCGTCACATTACGCGGTTACGCCGATGCAGGTGGGGCCACCTTTGCGGCTCCAACCAGAGACGTCATGAACCAAGGTAGTATAGCAATGTCAGGCGATCCAAAGCCGCCTTCCCCATCGCCAAACGTTCAGCAAGCATCACAGGCGATACCAACGACCGTTAAAGTGTATCGGGGGGGGCAGTAATGCAGCAAACCCAAACCGTGAAATCTTTTATTGCAGCTGTTTCATGCTTGGCGCTCAGCGCGGCGGCTCTACCTAATGTTGCGCTGGCACAAGTTGGCCAAGCAACCACCGGCAAGGCCACACCACAACATTCTACCACTCAACGCCTCACTTTAGCTCTCGGCAAATCGGCAATTGTCGACCTCCCAGTTGAAGCCAGAGATGTTGTGGTTGCCGATCCGGAGATTGCTGACGCCGTGATGCGGACGAGCAAACGCGGGTTTTTGTTAGGCACGAAAATCGGCGAAACGAATGTTTTCTTCCTCGACGCACAAGGACGCCAGATTCTAGCGCTTGAGATCCGCGTAGCCCGCGACACCTCAGAACTAACTGCGTTGATCCAGCGACTGGTGCCCGAAGCCCGCGTCGTCGTCGACAGCGTCAATGAGTCGATCATCTTAACTGGGGATGTGCCGAATGGCTTGGCCGCAGACCAAGTCTTGCGGATATCGGGCCAATATGCCGGCGGCACGGATAAAGTTCTAAACATGATGAACGTCCTTTCGGGCGATCAGGTCATGTTGCGGGTGCGCATTGTGGAAATGCAGCGGTCCGTCATCAAGCAATTGGGTATGAACCTGTCGTCGTCCAACATCTTAAACCAGTTGCTGCCAAAGGACTGGGGCATCAAGTTTGCCACGGCCAATGGTTTCTCTGTTAACGGTGCCTTCTTGGGCGGAACCACGCTTGACTCCAGTTGGGCGCGGAACTTCATTCGTCCGGTTTCTAATACGTTTGACGATGCCAAATCAGCTCTAAGAGACCCTAGCCAATACGCCGGTGCCGGGGGCTATAGTTCTACCTTTGACCCGACAACAAACATCACCAAAGTCACCTACGGCCCCGGTGAATTGGTGACTGGCGAACGCACCGACAGCAACATTCAAGCGCTTGAGCGTGTAGGTCTGGCCCGAACATTAGCGGAGCCAAATTTGACCGCTACTTCTGGCGAGCCCGCTAAATTTTTGGCCGGTGGTGAGTTCCCCGTTCCAACCGCGCAAGAAGGCAATCGTGTTTCGGTCGAATTCAAACCTTTTGGCGTCGGCTTAGGCTTCACGCCAATCATTTTGAGCCCAGATCGAATCTCGCTGAAGATTTCAACCGAAGTTTCTGAGATTTCGACGGCGGCTTCATTCCGTCAGGCAGATACTTTGATCCGGGATGCGGCCGGTAACGTGACCGACACCATTCGCGGTCTGTCGATCCCAGGCGTCTCGGTTCGGCGCGCAGAAAACACCATGGAGTTGCCATCCGGCCGTTCAATGGTGATGGCAGGCCTGATTCAACAAGCGACGCGCCAATCGATTGAAGGCCTGCCGGGCCTCAAGGACCTGCCTGTCCTCGGGAATTTGTTCAGGTCACGCGATTTCCAAAGCAACGAGACAGAACTCGTCATTATTGTCACGCCTTACATCGTGAAATCGACGACGATGGATGAACTTCAGACCCCAGGCGATGGCTATGCCCCCGCCAGCGACGCAGCTGCTTTGCTGCTGGGTCGGATGAATAGAATGGTGAAGCCCGATTCCAAGGGCCTGCCAAAAGGACGTTACCGTGCCCCTATCGGCCATATTGTGAATTAGAGTCAGGAAGAAGCCGATGACCAGAGAAGTCGCGAAATATGCTTCATTCGCTCAGCCGAGCAAAGCCGCCCTCACGGCGGTCGCTTTGACAGCGCTGATGCTGCTGGGTGCCTGTGGAGGTGCCCGCGCCGCCAAAGAGGAGCCACCAGTCGATATGGTGGAGCAAGCACATCTTAAGCGCACCGTGCTCGATGCCTTTGTTCCTGAAGCAATCCCAGTGGAGGCGCGCATCGCCATCTCCGCGCCCAGTGGTGCGATTGGAATCAATGTTCAAGAAGCGGCCGAGCTGAAATCATTCGCACAAGATTACGTGCGCCTCGGTCGTGGCAATGTCGTTGTCTCAGTTCCGGCGAACGCCAGCAATAGCCAAAGCGCCGCCCAAGTCGCCCAGGACGTACAACGGGCCCTTTTTCTGGGTGGCGTCGACTTTTCAAAAATTTCTGCGGGACCCTATCAGGCTCAAGGTCAAACGAACGCTCCGATTTTGATATCGTTCGGACGATATGAGACCAAGCCGATCGTTTGCGAACCTTGGACCGCTTTCGATCCACGTAAGACCGCCGAAAATATTCCACCGGACCGATTTGGCTGTGCGCAGAATGCCAATTTGGCAGCGATGGTTGCGGACCCCGGTGACCTATTGGGCGATCGCAAAGAGGGGACGCGTGACGCGGCCCGTATTCAAAACGGTATTGATATGCATCGCAAAGGCGGTGTCCCGGCGGTGAGTGGTGCCGTTGCAGGTGGGGGTGGCAAATGATTGGGAATGCAAAACGCAAGCCCATGTGGGAAGAACTGGCAACGGCTGACGAGCCATTCGAGCTCGACGCCGATTTAGATTTCTTGGAACCATCCCACGCCCAAAACATTCCAGCGCCCGCTTCACCGGGTGATTTCGATGCTGCGGCTTTCGAAGAGACGTATGTCGGCGAGTTGGCTCGCGGTGGCGACCAGCCGGTACCCCGGATCTCTGTCCAAGTGTTTTGTGAGAGACCAGATACCGCCCAGCTGCTGCAATCGGCGTCAACGGATCGCCGCATCGCGAAGGCGCATGTGACAGTTTCGATGGGCGGCTTGGCCGGTGCTATTGAATTCTTCCAGTCTCAGCCTTCGCCCAACCTGATCATTGTTGAAAGCTTGGCACCCCCAGCCGTATTGATCCAGCAATTGGACGAGTTGGCTTCGTATTGCGAACCCGGAGTCAAGGTGATTCTGATTGGGGAATCCAACGATATTGGTCTGTATCGGGAGCTGATCCGCCGTGGCGTTTCGGAATATCTGGTGCCGCCGCTGCAGCCGCTGCAGCTGATCCGAACGATTTCTGGACTCTATGTCGATCCAAGCAAGCCCTTCTTGGGCCGCACTATTGCCTTCGTTGGAGCCAAGGGTGGTGCCGGATCGTCTACGATAGCGCACAATGTGGCCTGGTGCATGGCCGAGCACGCGCGGGTGAATACGACATTGGTTGACCTCGACTTGTCCTGGGGAACCACCGGCCTTGATTTTAACACCGATCCTGCGACAGGCATTGCCGACGCCTTGGAACAGCCCGAACGGGTCGACGATGTGTTGCTCGATCGCTTGTTGACCCGCCACACCGATCATTTGACCTTGTTTACGGCTCCCGCCTCTCTCGAACGCGAGTTCGAGATTTCGCCCGATGCTTATGAGACCGTCATTGAAGGGGTGCGTCGGGGTGTTCCTTATGTCGTTCTCGACCTGCCCCACACCTGGTCAAAATGGATGCGTCAGACGCTGTTGTCAGCCGATGAAGTGGTCGTGGTCGCACAGCCAGACTTGGCTGGCCTACGCAATGCCAAGAATATCTTCGACATGGTCCGCGTCGGTCGTCCGAATGACACGCCGCCAAAGGTCATTTTGAACATGGTCGGTGTGGCAAAGCGTCCTGAGATCCCTGTCAAGGACTTTGCCGAGGCCCTAGGCGTTCAACCAACACTGGTTCTTCCCTATGATCCTCAATTGTTCGGAACTGCGAGCAATAATGGGCAAATGTTGGCGGATGTGAACCCGAACAGCAAATGTGCTGAAGGCATGGACTTCTTGGCTCAATTGTTCACGGGTCGTGCACCGCAGCCGAAGGCCAAGTCCAGCTTCCTCTCAAAACTAATCCCCGCAAAAGCGGCTAAGTGAGGATAGGATGTTTGGTAAACGCGCAGACGGGGCGGCACAGGCAACACCCCCTAAGTTTGCCCCCATTGAGCCCCCCAAGCCAGCAGCAGCGCCCGCAGCGCCGCCGCCAAGTGCTGCGGCTGCACCAGCAGCTGCAACACCAGCTGGGACTTTAGATCCTGCACGGGTCGCAAAAGCTGTTCGCGCGCCGACGCAATCGGCCCCGCCGCCAAGCCCCTCCAATGATGGGCGGACCGAGGAATATTATCGCACTAAGGCCTCTGTCTATAATGCCTTGATCGAGACGATCGACCTGGGTCAATTGGCAGCATTAGATCAGCGCACCGCCCGCGATGAGATCCGCGATATCGTCAATGAGATCATCGCCATCAAACAGGTGATTGTGTCGGTTGCTGAGCAAGAGCAATTGCTCAATGACATTGTCAACGACGTGCTGGGTTACGGACCGCTTGAGCCCCTTTTGGCGCGCGACGACATCGCCGACATCATGGTCAATGGGGCGAATGCCGTCTTCATCGAAGTTGGCGGTAAGGTGACAAAAACGCCAATCCGCTTCCGCGACAACCAACAGCTGATGAACATTTGTCAACGCATTGTGAGCCAAGTCGGTCGCCGCGTGGATGAAAGCTCACCCATCTGCGACGCGCGTCTGCCAGACGGCTCTCGTGTCAACGTGATTGTGCCACCCTTGGCACTCGACGGGCCTACGCTCACCATTCGTAAGTTCAAAAAAGACAAATTGCGGATGAAGGACTTGGTCGGTTTTGGCGCCATTTCTGAGCCGGCAGGCAAAGTGCTGGGCATTATCGGCGCTGCCCGATGCAATGTGTTGATTTCAGGCGGTACAGGTTCAGGTAAAACCACGCTGCTGAACTGTTTGACCGGCTATATCGCACCAGACGAACGCGTCATCACCTGCGAAGACGCTGCCGAATTGCAATTGCAACAGCCCCATGTTGTGCGCCTTGAAACCCGCCCACCAAACTTGGAAGGCCAAGGTGCGGTGCACATGCGCGACTTGGTCAAAAACTGTCTGCGGATGCGTCCAGAGCGCATCATCGTCGGCGAAGTCCGCGGCCCAGAAGCATTTGACTTGTTGCAAGCCATGAACACGGGTCACGACGGTTCGATGGGCACGTTGCACGCCAACAGCCCACGCGAAGGTCTATCGCGGATGGAAAGCATGATCACCATGGGCGGCTTCTCTCTGCCCACCAAGACAATCCGCGAAATGATCGTGGGTTCAATCGACGTCGTCATTCAGGCAGCACGTCTGCGCGATGGTTCGCGTAAGATTACGCATATTACTGAAGTTCTTGGCCTAGAAGGCGACGTCATCGTGACCCAAGACCTGATCGTCTTCGAAATGGATGGTGAGGACGCAAACGGCAAAATTATCGGAAAACACCGGTCTACCGGCATTGCGCGCCCGAAATTCTGGGATCGCGCTCGCTATTATGGCCTAGAAAAAGAGCTGGCCGAAGCCCTTGATGCGGCGGACGTGTAACGACAATGGATCTTGGAGCCATCATTCCTGTCTTAGTTGCGGTCGGTGTGGTGCTGATGGGCATCGCATTTGCTGGCGACGACAATCAGGAATCCCAAAAGCGGATTAAGTCGGTAGCTCAAACGCGGGAATCGGCGATTAAGCGCCGGGGTGCTGACCCCGACGAAACCCGACGCAAGCGCTTGTTGGGCAATATCAAAGACATTGAGATGCGTGAACGCCAATTGCGTCGGGCGCGTCTGTCGGTTGGTGCGCGCATCGAGCAAGCCGGCCTGACGATGGAAGAAAAGACCTTCTGGATGTTGTCGGGTGCGGTTGGCATCATGGCTGGCCTAGGCATAATCGTAAGCGGCAATTCTTGGTACATTGCCCTAGGTGGTGCCGGGGTTGCTGCATTTGGCTTGCCGCGCTGGGTGTTGGGCTTTCTGGTTGGCCAACGACAGAAGAAGTTCATCACGGAATTTGCAAACGCCATCGACGTAATCGTGCGCGGCGTGAAGTCAGGCCTGCCTTTGGCAGAGTGCTTGAAGATCATCGCCCGTGAAGCACCAGAGCCCTTAAGCTCTGAGTTTCGCCGTATTTGCGACAGCCAATCCATGGGCGTGCCAATGGAACAATGTTTGGCAAAACTGTTTGAACGTATGCCTTTGCCGGAAGTGAGCTTTTTCTCGATCGTTTTGTCGATCCAGCTAAAGGCCGGCGGTAACTTGTCTGAGGCGCTCGGCAATTTGTCCATCATCTTGCGTTCGCGCAAACTGATGCGGGAAAAGATCAGCGCTTTGTCCTCAGAGGCGAAGGCGTCTGCCTTTATCATTGGTGCCTTGCCCATTTGCGTCTGCGTAATGGTCTACATCACCAGCCCATCCTACATGGGCCTGCTCTTCTCAGACCCAACTGGGCATTTGGGTTTGGGCGCTGGCATCCTGATGATGGGGACCGGCATTTTCGTCATGCGCAACATGATTAACTTCGACATTTAAGGAACGGACCATGTTCTTAGAAGTCAAAGATTTTGCGCGCATGGTGACAGACCCGGATTTCGTGGCATCTGCGATCATGGCTGTTGCGTTGTTGGTGACCGCCTTGACGATCGCTCAGCCCCTATGGAAGACCGACCAGTTGGCCGCGCGCATGAAGGGTGTGGCAACTGACCGAGAGTCCATGCGCCGCAAAAGCCGGGCAACGATTGCAGCTGAGCACGCCGAAAAGACCTCGCTTCGGCAACGGGCCAAAGGGCCTTGGAAATCCATCGTCGATAAGCTGAACCTGCAAAAGCTGCTCGAAGATCCAAATGTGACCCAAAATCTGATGGAAGCCGGCCTGCGCGGACCCGGTCCTGTGGCGATCTTCTACTTTGCACGCTTTGCAACACCAATTCTGTTCTTTGTCGGCGCACTCACTTATGTGACATTGTTCGGGAAGGACATGACGAGCAACAATCGTCTCATTGCCGCAATGGTGGCGTGTGTTGTGGGCTTTTATTTGCCCAATCTGATCGTGAAGAACATCGCGACCAAGCGCCGGGCTTCGATTATGCGCGCCTTCCCTGACGCGCTGGATTTGCTGCTTATTTGCGTTGAATCAGGGATGTCTATTGAGGGTGCATTTCTGCGGGTCGGGCATGAAATCGGGTCGTCCTCGATTGAACTTGCCGAAGAACTGAGCCTAACCAATGCCGAGCTCGCTTATCTGCAAGATCGTCGAGTTGCCTACGAGAATTTGGCAAAACGCACCAACCATCCGGGCGTTAAGGGTGTCGCAACAGCCTTGATCCAAGCCGAGCGATACGGGACGCCCCTTGGTTCTGCCTTGCGCGTGATGGCGAAAGAGAACCGCGAGCTCCGCATGACAGAAGCAGAGAAGAAGGCAGCAGCATTGCCTGCAAAACTAACCGTGCCAATGATCGTATTCTTCTTGCCGGTATTGTTTATCGTGATCCTGACCCCCGCCTATATTCAGTATCAGAATATGAACAACGGTGCTGGTCCAAAGAACGTCACGGGCGCCCCGCCACCTCGCTGATGGCAATGCGCTGGAAGCCTAAGCTAATGCGCGCTTGCGCCAGCTTTGCTGACATATAGCCGACCACAATAGAGGCATTCGACTTGGCCTTCCTCACCCATTTCGTACCAGACCTTTGGGTGGCCCAAAGCACCGCCACCGCCATCACAAGAGACACGATGATCGTCCACATAAATGGTTTCAACTGGCTGGGTAGAATTTGACGGAACGGTGACGGACATTAATCTGTTTCTCTCACAGCTGCGTGATTGCTACGGACTGTTTAGCGCCTTAATTAGAACCTTACGGCCCTATCCGTCAACGTGTGCGCCAAGCGAGAAACCATGACCCAATCCTCTTTTGCCATTGAAGCCCGTGGGCTTCAAAAAACCTATGCTGCCAGCGGGAAATCTCCTGAAAAGCAGGCGCTCAAGGGGTTGGATCTAGCTATCCCGAAGGGATCGATTTTCGGCCTCTTAGGCCCCAATGGCGCGGGAAAGTCGACGTTCATCAATATTTTAGCTGGACTGGTGATCAAAACGGCCGGCGAAGTTCGCATCTGGGACATTGATATCGACAAAGACCACCGCGCCGCCAAAGCGGCGATTGGGATTGTGCCGCAAGAGATCAGCTTTGATGCCTTCTTTACCCCTTTTGAGACACTCGAGCTGCAAGCAGGATTCTATGGCGTGCCTGCAAAGGAACGCCGCTCGTTGGAATTGCTGGAGGCTGTTGGCCTTGCGGATAAGCGCGACACCTATTCGCGGCAGTTATCAGGCGGCATGAAGCGGCGTTTGCTGATCGCAAAAGCGCTTGTTCATACCCCGCCGGTCGTCATCCTCGACGAACCGACTGCTGGCGTCGATGTCGAGCTTCGGCGGTCTTTGTGGGAATATATTACCATGCTCAATAAGGAGCGTGGCGTGACCGTCGTCTTGACGACGCATTATCTCGAAGAAGCCCAAGAGCTGTGTGATAACATCGCGATCATTGATCAGGGCCAACTGATCGCCTGCGAACCAACACCCACAATTCTCAGACGTCTCGACAAGAAGGCAGTGGTCATTTCGCCCTTAGAGCCTCTGACCGAAATCCCGGCCGGCTTGGCCAATCTTGAATGCGTGTTGCGGCCCGACGGTGCTTTGGCGATCCACTATCGTCCCAACGAACACAGCGTTGAGGCCTTATTGTCCCAAGCGATGGGTTCTGGCGTGCGGATCAAGGATCTGCGGATCGAAGAACCGAACCTCGAAGACGTGTTCGTGGCGCTTACGACGCCTGCGGGCGGGCGGTAAAGCGCAAGAAGATCGGCGCACAATCTCCTAGTTTCTTGGTCTCATAGCGCGTAGTGATATGGTCCTTGGGCGGCGTACGCCAATCTGTTGCTGTTTCCGCAAGCCATTCAAAGCCGCCGTGTTGGGTGATTTTCGCCAGCGTCCACGCCGCATAATTGGCCCAGTCGGTGGCGAAGCGCAGCTCACCGCCGGGCTTCAGTGCCCGATGGGCATCATCGAGAAAAATTTGCTGAATGAGGCGGCGCTTATTGTGCTTGACCTTGTGCCAAGGGTCGGGAAACAAAATCACCAGCTTATCGAGACTGGCAGGCTTTAAGGCCTTTAGAACTGGCCGTGCATCAGAGGCCAATAGACGCACGTTGGTGAGGTTGTGATCTTCGATACCAACCAGGGCCTTGGCGACCCCCTCTTGGAAGGGCTCCGCCCCCAAAAACAAATGATTTAGATGGCGCTCTGCCTGCCCAATCAGATGTTCGCCGCCACCAAAACCAATCTCAAAGATCACCGCCTCAGCCGTTGGCATCCATTGAAGCGGATCCAACGTCTCGGAAGGCTCTGCTGGGATCGACACGCGCGGAAACAGGGTTTCAAACAGCTGCTCTTGCCGCTCAGACAGGGCGCGGCCACGCACACGGCCAAAGGATCGAAGCGGCCCAAAGGGCTTTGGTGCGGAGAAATCAGGGTTGGACATGGGCTGCTTATGCCTGTTTGTCCGCCCTTGGACTAGAGCTGAGCGCGCAGCTCGGGCAGCTTGCGCGCAGATGCTTTAGTCATCGTCGGCCAAGATTTTGATGAGCTCGATCACCTTCTTGCGTTGAGACGCGGATTTCAAGCGGGCATAATCTGCCAAAAGCTCCAGCGCGCCAGGCGCGGCCAAAAGACTTGCAGTCGAGAGTGTCTCGGCTTCACTCTGGGATTCAGAAACACCGGGGCCTAAAGGAACACTCAGACCATCAAAGAAGAACGATGGCTCAACCCCCAGCAGACCACACAATTGGAACAGTCGACTCGCCCCGACGCGATTGAGCCCGCGCTCGTACTTTTGCACCTGTTGAAACGACAAGCCCAGCAGTTCGGCTAAGCGTTCTTGGCTCATGCCTAAATCTTCGCGCCGTTGTTTCAAACGACAGCCAACATAAGCATCAACGGAAGTAGAGCGACGGTGATTGATCATGAAACCTTGCCTTGGTGTCGGCATTATTTCAATGAAGAGTTGATTGTGTCAATGCCGATTATGTCGCCATACCGCCAGCATGCCAAAGCCAAGCATCAAAATACCAAATGCAAGCTCTCCAAACCGGGCATAAAGCGTAGGCCCAACCGTGGCCGGCAGCCGCGCAGTCGCATAACCAGCACCCGCCCGATGTTCAGCCACAGGCCGGCCAAGCCGGTCAACAATCGCCGACCAACCCCCGCTGGCCGAGCGTACGAGAGGCAGGCCAGTCTCGATTGCCCGATAGCGAGCTTGCGCATAATGCTGGTCTGGGCCCAATAAATCGCCGTACCAAGCGTCAATCGACACATTCAAAATCCACGCGGCCTTGCCTGTCGCCTGCTTATTAAAGCTTGGAAACACAATCTCATAGCAGATACGTGGATCGGCCAAAGGTGCTTTGGGAAGACTCAATGTCGTGGGCTCGGGGCCGGGCGACATCTCGCCATCATAAGAAACCAAACTGGCGATGCCCAAGGCTCTAAAGAGCGGACGCAGGGGCAGATACTCGCCGAATGGCACCAAATGATGCTTGTCATAGACCGAGCGGGTCGTGAGGCCGCCCTGCTCGACGTCAAAAACCAAAAGGCTGTTGGTATAGGCTGGCTGCCCGGCCAAAAGGTCCCGTCGGATTGATCCGACCGCCAATGTGCGCGCGCCCAGACGGGCTTGGATCTGATCTAGGACAAATGGCTCTTCCAAGAGAAGGAATGGAAACGCCCCCTCAGGCCAAACGACAATATCGGCCTTTTGCGCCTCCGGCGTTTCTAGCAAGCCCAGATAGGTTTCGACGATCCGCATGGTATTGGCAGGATCCCAGACATCCTTTTGACTAAACCCTGCTTGCCCGGCCGCGATGATCGGGCCCTTGCCCCCCATGGGGCTGACAGGCCCTGCTGATTGTAACTGAAAAGAACCGAAAGCATAGCTTCCGAGCGCCAATAATCCTGCCGCGATCAGGGCAATAGGTCGGCCGCGCCGGTCACCCTTGGCCAGAAGCACCACCGGGGTAGCCAAGGCCCAAAGCGTCAAAAGTGATAGACCATAGGGGCCGATTAAGCTTGCGGTCTGGCTAATGGCTTCACCTGGCTTCCAAATGTAGGCGGGGAGGTTCCAAGGAAGCCCCGTGAACATATGGCTGCGTAAATATTCGCTAACGCCAAAGCAAAAAGCAAAGGTCAGCAACCGTGCAGCGCCGGGGCTCCAGAAGAACATTGCGGCGACTGCCGCTAAGCCCCAATAAACACCCATTGCAGCGGGCAGCGCTGTAACCGCAAACGGCATCAAAGCGGCAAATTTCTCGGCATCTACCAAAAATGCATTGCCGACCCAGAACATGCCAGCGAGAAAATAGCCAAAGCCCCAGGCCCAGCCACGCCAGAAGGCAGAGCGCAGCCGCTTTTTGTTTTGGGATGCGCCATCCAGCAATAGGACTAGACCACAAATAGACACTGCAAAGGCGGGCCAAATATGGAAAGGCGCGTGACCGAGGACCGCTAACGCCCCCAAGAGCATAGCACACCCCCCGGACAGCCAAGCGGGAGTGCCGGGCCCTAAGAAGGCAAGGGGCTGACGGATTCCGGCCTCAGCTGGCTTTGATGGGATCGCTTGGCTCTCTGTCACGCAGAGGGTGCCTGCAAACTATCGGTATTGGCCTTTTCCACGGCCTTAGCAGAACGGATGCGCACCCGCTTTATCCGGCGCGGGTCCGCGTCAATCACTTCAAAATCATAGCCGGTTGGGTGATGGAGAATTTCACCCCGCGGTGGGACGCGGCCCGCCAACGCAAATACCAAACCGCCGAGCGTATCGATATCATCTTCCATATCTTCCAACGTCAGATCGACGCCAGCACGCTCGGAAAAGTCATCCAATTCTACCCTTGCATCGGCCTCCCAGACGCCATTGCCGGTATCGACGATTAGATCTTGATCGAGATCATCATGCTCGTCATCAATGTCGCCGATAATCTCTTCGACAAGGTCTTCAATCGTCACAAGACCATCGGTGCCGCCATATTCGTCAATCACCAAAGCCATGTGGCACCGCTTCGCACGCATTTGCAGCAGCAAGTTCGGTAGCTTCATGGAAATGGGCACATAGAGCAAATCACGCTTGAGCCGCCCCAATACGAGATCATCCAGATTGGCTTTAGTCTCGCCTTGCTCGTCCGGGATCAACAGCGACAAAATGTCCTTCACATGGATAAAGCCGAGCGGGGTATCGAGATTTTCAGCATACACTGGCATGCGCGAATGCTGATGCTCTTCAAACATGCGGGCTACTTCGCCAAGCGGCATTTCAATGTCGACCGCCGTGATGTCGGCACGTGGCACCATCACATCGCGGACCGACAAACGGTCAAAGCTCGCAGCTTTGACGATCATATCTTTCTGATTGCGCTCGATGGTTTCGCCAGATTGCTCTCGCTCACGTAGAAGCTCTGCGGGGTCTAGGCCCGCATAATCATTTTGGCGACGCAGTTTCTGCGTCCACCGCTTCCAAAAGCTAGTTTTCTTGGCTGAGTTACTACTGGATGGGTCGTCAGTCATGGGTGTGATAAGGATCAGCAATGCCGAGGCTTGCCAATATCTCTCTCTCTAAGCCTTCCATCTCCGCCGCATCATCATCGGCTTCATGATCATATCCTAAAAGATGTAATAGCCCATGCACAAGTAAATGGGTAGCGTGATCTTTAAGATTTTTGCCCTGTTCTTGTGCCTCTCGGGCGCACGTTTCATAAGCGAGGGCGACATCGCCCAATGTCTTCTCTAGCGCGTGCACGGTTTCAGGTGCCGGAAAAGACAGAACATTTGTTGGCTGATCCTTGTGCCGCCACTGGGCATTCAAGCCTTGAACAACCGCGTCGCTGGTCAAGAGCAACGCAAAGCTGTCGCCAGCTGGTTCAAAGTAACGTGAGACGACTTTCACGATTTTGTCGATTTCTGCGTCGGAAGCAGGACCAAACACCCCATGCCAGCCTTCGCTTTCAATCTGGACATCAACATCAAACGAAGCAGATTCCTCAGTCATCACAGGCTCTGGCGTTACGGGTGGCGGAACGGGTGCGGGTGTCATGTCTGCAACTTCGCGCTCATACGCCGAGACGATCCGGCCGACGAGTGGGTGGCGGACCACATCTTCAGCCGTAAAATGCACGATCTTCATGCCTTCAACGCGCCGCAAGATGTGTAAGGCATGAGGTAGCCCAGAATCGCTTGAGCGCGGCAAATCGATTTGGCTTGGGTCGCCATTCACGACCATGCGCGAGCCTTCACCCAAACGAGTCAGGAGCATTTTCATCTGCATGCGCGTTGTGTTTTGCGCTTCATCGACGATTACAAATGCGTCGGACAAGGTCCGCCCGCGCATAAAGGCTAAAGGCGCAACTTCAATTTCACCGGCAGCCTTGCGGCGCTCCAACTGGGCGGCACCGAGTAAAGTCTTAAAGGCATCCCAGATGGGCTGAAGATAGGGGTCAACCTTCTCTTCAAGGTCGCCAGGCAGAAACCCTAAACGCTCGCCTGCTTCTACCGCAGGTCGGGTGACGACAACACGCGAAACCCGTCCCTCCAGCAGCATGGAGACCGCGACAGCCACCGCCAGAAATGTCTTACCGGTGCCGGCAGGACCCACGCCAAAAACCAAGTCGAACTCACCGCCCATCAAAGCGTCGAGATAGACGGACTGCGTCGGGGTTCTGGGCTTTATGTCGGCGCGGCGACCCGGCAAAGCTAAGGCCCCACTGCGCGCCCGTGACCCGGCGCGTACGAAGGTGATGGCGGAGCGGACCTCAGGCAACCCCAAAGCCATTCCTGCTTCGGCTTTTTCGATCAAAGCCTGTAAGGCCTCGCGTGCCTGATTGACAGACACCGGATCGTCGCCATGGACAAGAATATCACCACCTTGGGCCGTCACATCAACGCCAAACGCATCTTCCACCAAGGTTAGATTGCGATGCGCAGGGCCAGCCACCAAGGGCACTAAGCTTGGATTGGTGAGGGCGACGCGGCCCTCTTCGGATTTGCGGCGACGCGTCACGAAGCGGTCACCAATTCCCCAGTTAGGGAATTCGGCATCGTACCAATGATGCGCACGCTGTGAAGTTGGCCGATCAATTCCGCTGGCCCCGCCACATGCACAGATTGCAACCAAGGACTCCGGCCCAAAATTTGCCCTTCGTTGCGGCCCTTGCCCGTAAAGAGCACGTCAAACGTCTCACCAACTTTGGCGGCATTGAAGGCGCGCTGTTGCTCTAGGATCAGAGCCTGTAGGCGCTGCAACCGGTCGTCGGCCACTTCAGAAGCGACTTGGCCAAACATTTCCGAGGCCGGTGTGCCGGGGCGCTTGGAATATTTGAAGCTATAGGCACCCGCATAGCCAACAGCGCGGACCAATTCCATCGTATCTTCAAAGTCTTGCTCGGTCTCGCCGGGGAAGCCCACAATGAAATCAGAGGCCAAGGCGATATCCGGGCGGGCCTGACGCACCTTAGCGATGCTGTCGAGATAGCTTTCTACACTATGCTTGCGGTTCATAGCTTTGAGGATTTTGTTGGAACCTGACTGCACGGGCAAGTGCAGATAGGGCATCAATTCCTTCACCTCGCCATGGGCCTCGATCAGATCATCACTCATGTCACACGGGTGGGAAGTCGTATAGCGGATGCGCTCAATCCCGCCGATTTTGGCCAAATGGCGCACCAATTGCGCCAAAGACCACGTTTCAGAACCAGCCAATGCTGGGCCTTGGCCATGATAGGCGTTGACGTTTTGGCCTAGAAGCGTGATCTCGCGCACACCTTGCTGGGCAAGGCCACGGGCTTCTAGAATGATCGGATCCACTGGCCGAGAATATTCGGCGCCACGTGTGTAAGGCACCACACAGAAGGTGCAGAATTTATCGCAGCCCTCTTGGACGGACAAAAAGGCGGATGGGCCGTCTGGCGCACGCAAGGTTGGCAGGGCGTCAAACTTCTCATCCGCTTCAAAGCTCGTTTCTAGGCGTTCGCCACTGGCACGGGCCGCGCGCGCGATGAGTTCGGGCAGCTTGTGATAGGCTTGCGGGCCAACCACCAAATCCACAGCAGGGGCGCGGCGCATGATTTCTTCGCCCTCCGCTTGGGCCACACAGCCGGCGATGGCGATCGTCATCTTGTCGCCGTTAAGCGCCATCGTGTCCTTGTGCGCCTTCAAGCGACCGATTTCGGAATAGACTTTTTCAGTCGCCTTCTCGCGAATGTGGCACGTATTGAGCACAACAAGGTTCGCGTGATCAGGCTTATCAACCGGGCTATAGCCCAATGGCCGCAAGACATCGGCCATGCGTTCGCTGTCATAGACATTCATCTGACAGCCATACGTCTGAATAAACAGGGTCTTACCAGGTACGGCGTCGCCCGTTTGCACAGGTGTCGGGCGATCCATCAGATCGTCTTTGTGGGATGTTGCGGCGTCTTCATGCATGAAGCCAGCCTAAAACGCCAAACGCGGCAAATACGCAAGAGCATTCAAGCAACACTATGCCCGCGAAACCAGATGATCTCAGACTGTGAAGGCCACCGCATCGCCCGGCTTTGCGTGGACCAACAAGTCACGCAGGTCGTCTTCGGCCAAAGCAACACAGCCTTCAGTGGGGCGATAATCTTCCGACGCGCAATGCATGAAGATGGCTGACCCCATCGCGGGCACAACGGGATCATCATTATGACCAAGGACGACAATGATGTTGTAGAGCCCATCCTCGCGCCACAAATGTTCGGCACTCGCTGGATACGGATGGGTAACGGGTTGATTGTAGTTTGGATCATCGGACGCGTCGCACCAGCCATCTTGGGGCTGAATCGGTGTTGCCTCAAACCCAGAGACGGGCTTTGGCCCACGATCTTCCCGCCACAATATGCTTCGGATTGGCCAAACCCCCAAAGGGCTGGCCCCGTCGCCTTCGCGCTTATCAGCTGCCGTCTTCGCCCCGCCCTTACCAATGGAACAACGGACTTTGGTTTGTCCGTAGGTTAGCCAACCCGATGTTGATGCTGCAAAAACCTGCATAAAATCCCCCAGATCAAGACTCTGTGATGCCGCACCCTCTTGTATCACGCAATAGGGTGCAACCATGTAGTGGCCATGTCACGCAAGCGCACCCTTCTTCTGGTCGATGACGACCATGATCTCCGTACCACCTTGGCCGAGCAATTCGAGCTGACGGGGGAATTTGACACCGTAATGGCCCAAGATGCCGCCAGCGGCGTCGCCGCAGCCCGCACCAAGGGTCCTGACCTCGTCCTGTTGGATATTGATCTACCTGATCTCGACGGTCGCGAAGCCTGTAAGGCGATCCGCACAGGCGGATTTGCTGGCCCGATCATCATGCTGACTGGTCAATCCACAGATTCCGATACGGTCTTGGGTCTCGATGCCGGGGCAAACGATTATGTCACCAAGCCGTTCCGCTTCGCTGTCTTGCTGGCGCGCGTTCGTGCCCATTTGCGCAGCCACGATCAAACTGATGTTGCGACGCTGAAGATCGGGCCCTATGACTTTAAGCCCGCCAACCGCACGCTGACCGACGCCAGCGGCAAACGTATCCGTCTGACCGATAAGGAAGCGGCAATTCTACGCTACCTCTATCGTTCCGGCGCGAAGGCTGTGCCGCGCGACGAATTGTTGCGCGAAGTCTGGGGCTATAATGCTGCGGTCACGACCCACACGCTGGAAACCCACATTTACCGTCTTCGCCAAAAGATCGAGCCGGTCTCAAGCCGCAATGGCTTGTTGATCACCGAAGGTGGCGGCTATCGCCTGGAGCCATAAGGCTAAAGGCTAGAGGCTAGAGGCTAACGCCACTCATCGCGGCCACCTTTGCGTTGCCGCGTCAGATTCATATGATACTGGAAGCGTTCAGGGCGGTAAAAGCCCTGAACAACTTCAATCGGTGCCGATTGGGAATCCTTCATCACACGGACGATTTTGAGGAGCGGCGAGCCAGTTGCGATCTTCAGCGCTTGCGCGGTCGCAGGCTCTGCGCTGCAGGCTGTGATCCATTGTTCGGCCGAAACGGCAACAAAGCCTGCCCGCTCTAACAAGTCGAGCATCGGCGTGTGGCCGAGCGAGTCCGGGTCAAAAGTCGCGGCAATATCAATCGGCAAATGGGTGACGATGTAAGAGAAGGGCTCGCCCTCCAACTTACGGATCCGCTCGGCCCGCTGGACAGGAACGCCGCTTGGCAGGCCTAAAAGTTCGGCAATCTCTGCGGTGGCAGCGACTTGCGCGACATTAATCAGCTCAACTTCCGTGGAAAGGCCCATCACTTTGAGGGCTTCCATGAGATTATCAAAGCTGCCCTTCACCACGGGCACGGTGGCATTATAGGTCACCACTGTCCCGCGACCACGATGGCGCGATACCATCCCAGCAGACGCCAATTCATTCAGTGCCCGTTTCACCGTGATGCGGGAAACATTGAACACATGCGTCAGATCCTGCTCGCCGGGAAGAACTGCACCCAGAGGAAAAGCGCCGGAACGTATTCGCTCACGCAAGACCAAGAACAATTGGTGATACAAGGGCGTTGGCAGCCTTGCATCGACCATGGTAGCCTTTAACTCTGAACTTGGTTCATGGGATGTGGGCAAGGTCGTGTCCATCAAGAAAAGCCAGTCTGCCAGCTGAAGATAAAAAGACCTCGTTCTGGCAGCCTACTGAAGTAAAATTGGTTTCACCCACCGTTGGCACGCTCTCGAACAGAGTCAAGACTCTCCCAGATCTTACCGCCCGGATAAAGTCCGATAGACATGGTCATGTCATGTACTTCGATGGAGGCAAACATCTCACACGTAAAATACGGATCGCCGCGCATAATTGCCCAGGCCGCCTCTTCATTATCGGCGCAGACGATCAAGCAAGATCCGTGAATCTTTGCACTGCCAGGTGCCTTCAGCGGCCCCGCCGTCACATAAGACTGCCAATGGGCTTCTACATGGGCCAGGTGGCCAGCCAAATGTTCGAGGCGCATCTCCGGAGCGGTCGGCCCGTCTTTGCAGACAAACAAAAACGTGGGTTGGCTCTGTCTCGGTACGGTCGGTGGATTGGACACGTGGGCCTCCCTGATCATGGCTTGAGCCACTTTAGGGGTGAGTCATTGCCTTGCCAATGTCGAAACGTTATTTGATATAAAGATAGATCATTTCTAAAAGTAGGATGCACCTGCGCGCATGTCTGAAGCTTCCAGACCCCAAACGGTGAGTTCAGGTCAAACACTGGCCCAGAAACTGCTGGCGCGGGCATCGGGTAGCGACTTTGTAGCACCGGGCGACATCGTTGTGGTGCAAGTCGACCTTGCGATGGCGCATGATTCAAGTGGGCCCCGGCGCTGGAAACCGCATTTAGAGGCGCTGGGCGCAAGCCTATGGGACCCGTCGCGGGTGGTCATTGTCTCTGATCATTATGTGCCCGCTGTCGATGCGGAAAGCGCTGCGATCCTGAAACTCACGAGGGACTTTGCTCAAGAGCAAAAGATCGGCCACTTCTTTGATATGGAAGGTATTTGCCACGCCATTCTGCCTCAAAAGGGCTTACTCCGCCCTGGCATTTTCGTGGCGGGTGGCGACAGCCACACCCCCCATGCAGGCGCCTTTGGGTGCTATGCTGCGGGGTTTGGTGCCACAGATATGTTGGGCATTGTGGTCACCGGGCAAACTTGGACCATCGTCCCCGAAACCATACGCGTGGAATTGACCGGTAGCTTTAAACGCTATGTTTCGGCGAAGGATGTCATGCTGTTTCTGTGCCGCGAATTAGGCATGGATAATGCTTTCAAGGCTATCGAATATGGTGGACCCGGTGTGGCTGCGATGTCGATGGAAGAGCGTATGGTGCTATCCAATATGGCCGCAGAACTCGGTGGTGAAGTCGGCCTGATCGCTGCAGACGAGGTGACATTAGCTCATATTTCCGCCCATGGCGGCAAGGTTTCGGCGGTTGATTTGGCTTGGCAGCCCGATCCTGATGCCGCTTATGAGCGCATTGTGACGATCAATCTCTCAGAGCTAGAGCCGCAAATCGCTGTTCCCCATTCACCGGCAAATAGCTTCCCAATTGGTCATGCGACTGGTGCTCCAATCGATCAGGCCTATATCGGGGCTTGCGTTGGCGCGAAGCTCGAAGATTTGCACATGGCCGCACAGATCCTGAAGGGGCAGCGCGTCGCCCAAGGGGTGCGTCTACTCGTCGCGCCAGCCAGTTCGCAGGTCACAGCCGATGCCGCAGCAGATGGCACTCTGTCGGTATTATTAGCTGCTGGAGCAACCCTATTGCCGTCGGGTTGTGGCGCGTGCGCGGGCATGGGGGCGGGCCTTCTGGCGGCAGGCGAAACATGTATCTCCACCACCAATCGCAATTTCAAAGGCAGGATGGGTCATTCTGAGGCCTTCGTTTATCTGGGTTCGCCTTATACGGTTGCGGCCAGTGCGATCGCTGGCTGCATAAGTAATCCCCGAGTTCACGCAGCCGATTTGGCAGGTTTAGCATGACAGACGCCGCAGAATTTGGCCGTGCCTTTGTCTTTGGCGACAATATTGACACCGACCTTCTGGCACCGGGTCATCTTATGAAGCTTTCTCCGGAAGAATTGGCTCAGCACTGCCTTGAAGCCATCGCCCCAGATTTTGCAAAAGCCGTTCAGCCTGGCGACTTTGTTGTCGCAGGCAAGAATTTCGGTCTCGGCTCCTCGCGAGAGCAAGCGGCAGTTAGTTTGCGTCAATTGGGTGTTGGTGCCGTGATTGCACCCAGCTTTGCGCGCATTTTCTACCGCAATGCCCTGAACTTGGGCCTTCCAGCCTTATTTTGTGAAGATGCTCATCGGATTGCTGAGGGCGACCAGTTGATGGTCGACCCAGTCTTGGGCAAGATCACGAACAAGACACGTGGTGAGATTTTATCATGTAAGCCTATACCAGACCATTTGATGGCCATGGTGCGGGCCGGGGGCCTGATCGCCCATCTACACGCAAGACGCGGCACATAGGGATCGAGCATGACACAATTTTCTTTGCACGAGCGGCTCGGCCAAAGCAAAGCCCTATTGGCCCCAGGGGCCTATGACGCCTTAAGCGCGCTTTTGGTGGAACAGGCAGGCTTTGAAGCCATTTATATGTCGGGCGCGTCGATTTCTTATACGCAATTGGGTCGGCCAGATATTGGGTTGGTGTCAGCTACCCAAGTTGCCGACATCATTGGCCGCGTGCGCGATCGCGTGCAGATTCCGCTGATCGTCGATGCGGATACTGGCTTTGGCAATGCCTTGAATGTCCAACATACCGTGCGTTTGTTTGAGCGGATGGGGGCCAATGCCTTGCAATTGGAAGATCAAACAGCGCCCAAACGCTGTGGCCATTTAGCTGGCAAGGAATTGGTCGCCGCCAATGAAATGGTCGGCAAAATCAAGGCCGCAGTCGATGCCCGCACCTCGGAGCAAACCCTGGTCATCGCCCGCACGGATGCCATTGCCGTTGAGGGATTTGAGCCCGCTCTTGCACGGGCAGAGCTTTATCGTCAGGCGGGTGCGGACATCCTATTTGTCGAAGCGCCACAGGCGATTGATCAGATGCAGGCGATTTGCCAGGCCTTCCCCAACACACCTCTGTTGGCCAATATGGTTGAGGGCGGCAAAACACCGCTACTTACATGCGACCAATTATCTGACATGGGATATCGTTTGGTGATTGCGCCTGGTTCCATGGTGCGGGTTCATGCTTTTATCGCACAGCAATTTTTGCAATCCCTAAAAGCCAATGGCACGACCGCTCTCTTCCGAGATCGAATGTTAGACTTCAAACAAATCAATGACTTGTTGGGTTTGCCGGACTTAATGGACCAGGGCGCGCATTACGAAATGCGGGGCCAAGAGGCGGCGGAATAAAAGCGCACGTCTGTAAGGAAATTTTCACTGCGCTTCGTTACACTTTTGTCTCTATGTTGCCAGATTCTAGGTGCATATGGACGGCATGGTGAATAGGGACGGTCTCGTAAGTGAAAGGCATCTGGGTTCAGGTGTTTGCGCTCAACCTTTGTTGAGCTGGCTCTCGTGTGCCTTTATGGCGTTGGGGTTGATGTTCGGCGGATCGGCCAATGCACAAACGCAAAAGCGCGCCAGCGACCTTACCCTAAACGACATATTTTCCAGCCCCAATGCAGCTGCCGCGCAAGCAGTCTCTTTCAGTGCTGGACCAAACAACATCCGCTTTGTGCTCGACCGGTCCCAGCCCCGCGTCGTCTTGTTGCGATTTGACGGCGATCCAGAGGTTTGGGCCCTAACTTCGCAATGGGGCCCACGTGGCGATGAATTTCTGCGCAATGATATTGGCGAAGTCATCATTCGAATTACGACTTTAGGCGGGGTAACAATTTACGGGCCACTCGGCACCAATGGCGGCCTTGCATCCAGCGAAGGCAAAGCCAAAACCTTATCGGCACCTGCTCGGAGCGAGGGCACGTTACAAGCGACGCTCGAAAAAGCGCTGCGGTGGTTTGATAAATTCTCTAGCCGGAGCATAAGGGTGGAAGCCTCGGGCGCATTGCCGCCTGCCCTAGTCTACGAAGCGCTCGAACGCGCCGCGCAAGGCATGTCGCGCGCCCCACGCGGCTATTTTGGTCGGCCAGAGCGCCGGGTGAAACTTATTCGCGTCCAGCGTAGCTTTGATCGTCCAAGTGTACGGTGGCAATCAGGCATTTTGACAATTGGCGTTGTTCCGGGTTCGGGCTACGCGGGAAGGCCCTCGAGCGCTGCCGTGTTGCTGGCTTTGACTAAGGGCAATTAGTCGCAGGACAGCCTCAGGCGATTGCCGGAACCCTGCGCCCGGCATATATCAGCCTTATGACCCTAGAACCCCTCAATATCGCAATTTTCGTGGCTATGGCCGTGGTCCTCACCGTCCTCGTTGCCGGTATCGCAAATCTGGCCATCACGGGCGATAAGGCACGCTCTCGCTCTAACCAATTGATGCGGCTACGGGTTTTGGTTCAATTTATAGCGGTTATCCTCTTGATGATCGGCTTCTGGCTTAAAACGCGGGCGGGATGACCAAAAGAAGTTTTGCTGACAAAGTCGCCCTAGTCACTGGGGGAGGTGGCCAGTTTGGCCGCGTGATGTGCCAAGCCCTTGCGCAACGTGGCTGTAAGCTGATTGTCGGCGACCTTGATCTGACGGCGGCGCGCGATACAGCAGCCCGAACAGCAGGATTAGCTTTAGGCTTAGATGTGACCGATCCTGCGATGTGGGCTAATGCAACATCGTCAGCTCGCGACCTCTTTGGTCCAATCGACTTTGTTTTCCATTGCGCCCAACATCGCGCTGAGAGCGCCGATGCGGATGGTTTAGCGCGTCTGTGGGCTACGCAATTGTCATCGTTGGAGATCGCCCAACGGATTTGCGGGCCGGATATGGCCGCGACACGTGGGGTTCATGTGCTCTTCGTATCTGCCGCTGCTTGGCAGCCTGACCCGATGCGTCCACTCTGGTCTGCCGCTGAAGCAGCGAAACGGAACTGGCATAAGGCCAATCAGATTGCAGCTACCAAAGTTGAAAGCGCACTGATCGCTTATGACGTGCCGCCCCGACCTTCGCGTAAGACGGCAGATGACGAAATCGCGGCGGCATGTTTGTGGACTTTGTCCCGCGGCGAAAAGCAGGCCTTTGTTCCCGGCGGCTTTGGCGTGGCTGGCTTTTGCCGGAAAGCAGCGCAATAGGTTGTGTATGGTTAGGCTGGCATACCCGGGCAGCGGAGGTACTTCTCTGCTGTCGCACCATCCCAAGAAATGTCAGCAGTTTGATCGCCAGTTTGCTCAATGATCAAGCTGAACGAGACACCAACACCGTTTTGACCTTTGACTTCATAGCCTTTTTCGGTCGGCTCGACGGCCAATATCTTGTGACGCTCAATGCCAGATGGCCGAATGCTATCCAGCCAAAGGCCGGTCTCTTCATCCATCAAAACATAGCCTTGATTCATCCTTTGGGGATTGCAGGCGATTGGGCCAGCGTCGCCCGGTTGGCCCATGAAGGCCGCATTGGTATCTTTGCCAGCAAACAGAAACTCTCGGTCATCCGCTGAGATTTTACCAAGCGGATCAGCTGGCGCGCAGGCCGTTGCAATCATGCCTGCCGCCAAGATATTTCGGATCAGAGTATAGCGCATGGCCAGACCCCCTTTAAGAACGCGGCTGGCACCATCCAGCCGCGCTCAAAGTCCATCACAGAGCAGTTAATCTTATGTGTTCATACTCTGGAAAAAGTCATCATTATTTTTGGTCTGCTTGAGCTTATCGAGCAAGAATTCCATCGCATCCATGGTACCCATAGGGTTGAGGATACGTCGCAGCATGTACATTTTCGGCAGATGCTCTTTTGGAACCAAAAGCTCTTCCTTCCGAGTACCCGACTTAATGATGTCGATGGCTGGGAAGACGCGCTTGTCAGATACCTTGCGGTCCAGAATGATTTCGGAGTTACCCGTGCCTTTGAACTCTTCGAAGATGACTTCATCCATGCGCGAGCCGGTTTCAATCAACGCCGTCGCGATAATGGTCAGCGAGCCGCCTTCTTCCAGATTACGGGCAGCACCGAAGAAGCGCTTCGGGCGCTGAAGCGCGTTTGCATCCACACCACCGGTCAGAACCTTACCCGAGGACGGCACAACCGTGTTGTAGGCGCGGCCTAGACGCGTAATCGAGTCAAGCAGGATGACGACGTCACGGCCATGCTCGGCCAAGCGCTTGGCCTTCTCGATCACCATTTCAGCAACTTGCACGTGGCGCGTTGCTGGCTCGTCGAAGGTTGAGGATACGACTTCGCCCTTTACCGAGCGCTTCATATCGGTGACTTCTTCAGGCCGTTCGTCGATCAACAATACAATCAGATAAACTTCTGGGTGATTGATCTCGATCGACTTGGCGACGTTCTGCAGAATGACTGTTTTACCGGTGCGTGGCGGTGCCACGATCAAGGCGCGCTGGCCTTTACCGATTGGCGCAACAATATCGATGACGCGGCCCGTCCGGTCCTTCCGCGTTGGATCTTGGATTTCCAGATGTAAGCGCTCGTCTGGATAGAGCGGGGTCAAGTTGTCGAAATTGACCTTATGGCGGGCCTGCTCTGGATCCGTGAAGTTGATCGTATCAACTTTGGAGAGAGCAAAATAGCGCTCGCCGTCTTTAGGCGCTTTGACGGGGCCTTCGACCGTGTCACCGGTCCGTAAGCCGTGACGACGGATTTGCTGGGGGGAGACATAAATGTCGTCTGGGCCGGAGAGATAGTTAGATTCCGGCGAACGCAAGAAGCCGAAGCCGTCTGGCAACACTTCCAACACGCCGCCGCCGCCAATTTCAGAGCCGCGTTCGGCTTGCGCCTTCAAAATAGCAAACAAAAGATCTTGGGTGCGCAAGTTAGATGCGCCATCAATTTCCAGGGATTCTGCCAGTACCACCAATTCAGTGGGGGTACGGGTCTTTAATTCTTGTAGGGTGGACCGGCGAGGTGGCGCGTCGATCGACAATTCCTCTGACATGTCAGGGCCTCAAAATATCTTTGGTGAAAGCCGTCTTTGCAAGGACTGCAGCGGCTGTAAGGAGGTGCCAGACCGTGTGACGGCCTCAGCAACTGGAGTTCACATGACGATTATCGCAGGCGCGGTCAAGGTGTGTGTTCAAGAAAAAGGCTCAAGGACAACCATAAAGACAGCAACAATCATCAAAACAAAGGGCAGCTCGTTCAGGAAACGGAAGGCCACATGGTTCAAGGGGCGTTCGCCACGCTCAAAGGCTTTGCGCCACCGCATGTATAAATGATCGACGGCGGTAATTGTTGTCACCATAGCCAATTTGATCTGCATCCAGGGATGAGCCAATAAATCCCAACCGCCCCGCCCGATCAGCAAGCTTAGCCCCAATATCCACACAACAATCATAGCCGGAACCATGATGCCGCGATGCAGGCGGCGTTCCATGATGATCAATTGCTGATCCAACTCGCCACCAAGCGGGGCCATGGAATGATAGACAAAAAGGCGCGGCAGATACATCAGGCCGGCCATCCACGCGATCACCGCGATCAAATGAAGTGCCCGAAAGACTTCATAATGGCTGGCGATCCATGAACTCATGCGGCGCATCCACCAAACTCTGCCCGCGGGCAGGACGGACATGCCACGACGCACCCTGTCGTACGCGCCGCGAGGATGGAGTCAGAACCTTCGAGCAGGTCCGTTGTCAGACGTGCAAGTTCATCGATGAATTTCGCGCGCGTACCAAGGGCTGGCGCACGCAAATAAAGCGGCACACCGACCTCATGGGCGACTTCATAATATTCCTCGTCCAGCTCAACCAAAGTCTCAATATGCTCTGAGACAAAGGCGATTGGCACCACGATGACGGGAATCTTGTCCGCGCCTGCACGTTCAATCTCGGTTTCGGTTGCGGGACCAATCCATTTTACCGGGCCGACGCGGGATTGATAACAAATCGCATGCTCAAAATTGTCGGGGAGTAGCGGACGCAAAGCGGCCACGGTCTCTTCGACCTGCTTTTGGTACGGGTCGCCATCAAGAATGATTTTCTCAGGCAAGCCGTGAGCTGACCACAAAACCCGAACGCGCTCTGGTGAACCACCAGCGTGCCAAGTCTCCATCACCGCTTCGGCGTGCGCTTCAATAAAGCCAGGTGCATCGGGATAGCAGCAAATCAGTTTGGCTGGACCGCCACCGGCTTTTTTCCAAGCCAGTAACGACGAATCCGTCGTCGTGGTCGAAAACTGGGGATAGAGCGGTAAAAGCACGGTCTCGTCAGGGTTGAAAGCGCGAACTTGAGCAATCGCATCTTTTACAAACGGTTTCCAATAGCGCATGGCTAGGAAGGTTTTCACTTCCGCATTTTCATAGCCTGGACGCGCTTTCACGGCTTTTTCGAGCGCCTCGGCTTGGGCGAGAGTTTCCGGTACCAAAGGCGAACCACCGCCCATTTTAGCATAATTGGCCCGTGCCGATTTAGCCCGCAGCGTTGAAATCAATCTGGCCAGCATCCAGCGAACTGGTGCCGGTACACGAATGATTGCGGGATCAGAAAACAAATTCTTCAAAAAAGGGCGCACAGAGTCCGGCCCGTCCGGACCCCCTAAATTGAACAGCACGATCGCTATTTTCTGTCCCATAGATATTTTGATTACCTTTTGTTTGACCCGCAGACGTCTATTTAGGTCAAACCCTTCACGCGCCGCATCACATATTCGACATTGGCGATCGGCGTTGCAGGCACGACGCCATGTCCAAGGTTAAAGATATGTGGTCCCGTAGCCGCTGCGGCAAGAATAGCATCCACAGCTTGCTCAAGCGCGGCACCACCAGCCACCAAGGCCATGGGATCAAGATTGCCCTGCAAACACACTTTTGCGCCCAATGAAGCTCGCGCTGCACCGAGGTCTGCTGCGATATCAAGGCCGACGCCTTGTACCGAGGTTTCGCGATGGAATTGGCCA
The DNA here is from genome assembly GCF_049239865.1 of Aquidulcibacter sp. Classification (NCBI taxonomy): domain Bacteria; kingdom Pseudomonadati; phylum Pseudomonadota; class Alphaproteobacteria; order Caulobacterales; family Caulobacteraceae; genus Aquidulcibacter; species Aquidulcibacter sp. Next base: position 77,376 of record NZ_JBMLTR010000080.1, on the reverse strand, counting down.
ACCCGGTGACCCGCCCCACGTGGGAAGCCGATGATCGGAACATCTGGATAGACAGCGCGAACCACATCTACGGCCCGTTTGATCGGCTTAGTCACCAAACGCGCAAACAAATGGCCCGGAATATCTTCAGCCCAGGATTCAAAAATCTGCAGCGCATTGGCGCCAGCTTTCACTTGCGCAATCAAATGTTGGCCCACAGCGTCAGCTAAAATGGCCAAAAGATCGTCAACCAATTCCGGGTTCTGATACGCAAAGGCACGCGCAAGATCACGCTCGCCACCCCGTCCTTGAATCATATAGGTCGCCAAGGTCCAGGGAGCGCCAGCAAAGCCAATCAAAGCACGATCGGCATCCATCGCAGCACGTACCCGCTCCAAGGCCTCATAGACCGGTGCTAGGCGTGTTTCGAGACGCGACATATCCAGCTTCGCAATATCCTCCGCGCCTTCGAGAGGGGTTAGAAGTGGGCCTTCGCCTTCGGCAAAACGCACATCGCGACCTAAGGCATGGGGAACCACGAGAATGTCGGAGAAAATGATTGCAGCATCGACTGGATAACGCCGAACAGGTTGTAAGGTGGCCTCAGCTGCCGCTGCTGGTGCATAGCAAAAATCAAGAAAGCTTTTGTTCTGAGCACGCAGTTCACGATACTCTGGCAAATGTCGGCCCGCTTGGCGCATCAGCCAGATTGGAGGATGGGCTTGTTGCTCACCTAGGAGGGTGCGAACCAATGCACTGTTTTGACCCTTTGCTCCCTCACCCATGGCGGGCTCCCCTTCCCTTATAAGATTTAGATTCTTGAATCAGTAAACAGTAGTACGGTGGATAGACTGACCCTTGGAAGTCACCTGCATGACATAAATGGATTTCTCAAGCGGTTTATCAGCTTTTGCCCCTGTTTTCTCCACAGGGTGGAGAGCGCGAAAAGCTCTGAAAATCATGCGATTGCTGGGGGTGCTGCTGCATAAGTACCCACATTGGGGACGCTTATTTCAACATCTTACCAGCCCTGTGGATGTTCGAGAAAAGTTCCGCAGGCTTTTTGGGCTGGTTCTACACAAGCGGCGATTTGTCTCACATATTCATACAAAATTAACCGCGTTTCTTAGAGATTCATTAAGTCCTTTTAACAAGTTATTAACAGCCATACCGGGATAGCTGGGTCAGACGATCCGTACGTTTTTGGTCAGACCTAAAGAAGTTTGGCCCGATCATGCACGAAGACCTTGATCCGGAATGGTTCGTCGGTCACACCTTGCTCATGCGCATCTCCACTTTCCTAAACGTTCATTTGGTGTCTGATTCCACCGGCGAGACACTCAATGCGGTATTGCGGGCTGTCGCGCCCTTGTTTGAAGGTGTGACGCCTTTAGAGCATTCCTATTATCTGGTGCGTTCTCGCCGCCAATTAGACCGCGTTTTGGCGGAGATTGAGTCATTCCCAGGGGTAGTCCTTTTTACCATCGCCGCGCATGATTTGCGCGACGTCTTGGTAGATCATTGTAAGCGCTTGGGCATCCCGGCCCTACCGCTCCTCGATCAAGTTCTCACCATGTGGGAACACCATCTGAAAATGCGTGCCGGCGAAAAGACTGGCTCTAAGCAGGCATTGGATGAGAATTATTTCCGCCGGATTGATGCGCTAAACTACACAATGGCCCATGACGACGGCCAAATGGTGCATGAATTCAATCAAGCCGAAGTGGTTCTGGTGGGCGTCAGTCGGACATCCAAGACACCAACCTCGATTTATTTGGCCAATCGAGGCATTCGAACTGGAAATTTTCCGTTAGTGCCAAAAGCACCTATCCCGCAGGCGCTGTTAGAGCTCAACAAGCCCCTGGTCGTGGGGTTACGCGTTTCCCCCGATCGGTTGATCGCCATTCGCCGAAATCGCCTGTTATCGCTCAATGCAGATGCGACCAGCGAATATGTCGATGAAGACGCGGTGCGCGAAGAGATTACGGACGCTAACCGATTGTTTGAACGCCAGAATTGGCCAGTTATTGATGTAACCCGGCGATCCATTGAAGAAACGTCCGCTGCCATCTTGAACCTGCTTGCTGACCGGAATGCGAAATAATCATGCTAACGCTTGCTTCTACCAGTGCGATCCGTCGCCATCTTTTGACTCAAGCAGGTGTTGCGTTTGAAGCCGTCGGGTCTGGCGTCGATGAGGATGCGGTCAAGGACGCCATGCGTGCCGAAGGGGCCAGTCCGCGCAATCAGGCTGATAAGCTGGCCGAACTCAAAGCCTTGAAAGTGTCCCAGAGGCGGCCTGGCTTTGTGCTGGGGTGCGATCAAATCTTGTCGTTTGAAGGCCATTCCTTTGATAAGGCTGAGACCTTGGACGAAGCATTTGAGCGCCTCAGCCAATTGCGCGGAAAAACGCATAGTCTTGAATGTGCAGCGGTTATTGCAAAAGATGGTCAAGCCGTATGGCGTTTGGTGACAAGCCCGAAGCTGACTATGCGCGACTTCTCCGACGACTTCCTGCGGTCCTACTTGAAGCATCATGGACAAGAGGCACTTTCCAGTGTGGGCTGTTATCAGTTTGAGGGGCCGGGCGCGCAATTGTTTGAACGGGTTGAGGGTGACTTCTTCTCGATTTTGGGGCTGCCATTGCTAGAAGTTTTGGCGTTTCTGCGCCTGCATGGCGAGGTCCCGACATGAAAATCACTGGATCAACCGAGCTTTATGCGGTTTTGGGTAATCCAGTCCGGCATTCCATGTCGCCGGTCTTACAAAATACGTGGATCCAAGCGCATGGCTTTAAAGCACTTTATGTGGCGCTTCCCGTTGAGCCAGACAATTTTGAGGTTGCGTTGCAAGGCCTCGCCGCAAGCGATGTTTGCGGTTTGAACATCACGACCCCTTTCAAAGAGCGCGCTGCCGCTGCAGCCCTTCGTCAATCGGATCGGGTGAAACTGGTCGGGGCCGCCAATTGTCTAACCCTAGACCGCGCTGGACGTGGCTATGACGCGAATAATACAGACGGGGATGGCTTGGTTGCTGATTTGGACGTACGGGCCTCAGACTGGCGCGAACTAGCTGGCCAAATCGTGGTCTTAGGGGCGGGTGGAGCAGCGCGCTCTATCCTTGCCGCCCTCTCTGCGCATAGCCAAAAGCCAATTCGTGTCATTAATCGAGACCAAGATCGGGCGCAGCAGATCGCAAATCAGCTCAATCCCGAACAAATCCAAGTTGGTACGTGGCAGGATTTGCCACAACACTTGGCTGACGCCAGCCTAGTCATTAATGCCACAAGTCAGGGCCTAAACAATCAGTCGCCTTTCTCGCCGGACTTTTCGCCTACCCAGCCGGACGCGGTCATTTACGACACCATCTATTCACCGCGCATGACGGCCTATCTCGAAAGCGCCAAAGCTTCTAAGCGGCGATATTTCGACGGACTTGGCATGTTAGCTGGCCAAGGCGCACTCGCGTTTCAATATTGGTTTGGCGTTCTGCCGGACATCAAGGGCGGCCTGAAAACCCTAGAAGAGGCCTTTGCCGGATGAAGATCGTTGCACTAACCGGGTCTATCGGGATGGGGAAGTCCACCACCTCGGCGATGTTTAAGGACTTGGGCGTTCCCATTTGGGATGCGGATGCGGCAGTCCATCGGCTCTATGCGCCAGATGGGGCGGCAATACCCCCCCTTCAGGCCTTAATCCCCGAAGCGATTGGGCCAGAGGGCGTTGATCGAACCGTATTGACACGTAAAATTCTGCAAGATCCGGGGCTTCTCAAGCAGATAGAATCCATCGTGCATCCCTTGGTCGGTAAGGATCGCGCTGACTTTTTGGTCGCTGCGCGCGAACAGGGCGCCCCCTTGGTCATGGTGGATGTGCCTTTGTTGTTTGAAACAGGCGGTGAGGCTTATGTGGATGCGGTAATCGTGGTCTCTTGCCCGCCAGACTTGCAACGGGCACGGGTTCTGGCCCGCCCCGGCATGACAGAAGAGAAGTTTGAATCAATCCTGGCCCGTCAGACACCCGATGAGGTCAAACGGTCTCAGTCCGATTTTGTCATCGATACGGGCTTAGGTCTTGACGCCGCTCGCGAACAAGTTGGGAAAGTTCATGCGGCACTGTTGAGCCAGATAGCCCAAGGGGCAGAAGAATAAGATGCGCGAAATTGTTTTTGATACCGAAACAACAGGAACCGACCCCGAAAGGGGCGACCGAATTGTCGAAATCGGGTGCGTGGAACTGATCGACCTTGTTCCTACCGGCGTGACTTTTCACCGATATATCAATCCAGAGCGCGATGTTCCGGCAGAAGTTGTGCGGGTTCACGGCCTGACGGGTGAATTCTTGTCCGATAAGCCAGTGTTTGGTGCGTCTGAAGTAGTTGAAGAGCTATTGGCCTTTATCGGCGATGCGCCGCTTGTCGCCCATAATGCAGAGTTTGACCGCCGCTTCTTGAATGCAGAGCTTGGCCGGCTGGGGTTGTCGCTCATTCCAAAAGAGCGCTGCGTTGATACTTTATTGATCGCGCGCAAGAAATATCCCGGCGCGCCTGCCTCGTTAGACGCTTTATGTCGCCGGCTGAACATAGATTTAACGGCGCGCGATAAGCACGGGGCGCTGTTAGACTCGCAATTGCTGGCGGCAGTTTATCTCGAACTTAAGGGAGGCCGGGAAAGGCGTCTCGATTTTCTCGATCCTGACGCGGCGGCTCAAACCCAGAACCAAACGCCGCAAGGCATTTTGGAAGCCAAATCAAGCCAGCCAAGGCGAGAGCGCCCCCAAGCCTTAGGGCTTTTGTCGACGCTGGAAGAAATAGAGGCGCATCGCGCCTTCGTCGCCACACTGGGTAAGGAACCTGCTTGGAACAGATTCCTTACCGAAAGTGGTCAAGGGACAGCCTAGGAAGGCTGACCGCCAGCGCGCTCAACCCGTTGTGTGGCATAAAGCGCACCAAAATCCATCGGATCCAGCATCAAAGGTGGATAACCGCCGGCTTGGCTGTTGGTTGCGATCAATTGACGCGCGAATGGGAAGAGGATCTTCGGGCATTCGGCCAACAACAATGGCTCCAGAGCATCGCCTGGGACATTGGCGAATTGGAACAGGCCAGAATAGACCAATTCGATGATGAATTGGGTCTGGCCCTCACGATCGCTGCGCGCATTGATCTTCAAATCAACTTCAAAGACCCCGGATTCATCCATCGCCCGAGCGCTCACGTCTAATTGAAGATCGATTTTTGGCTGGGTGCCTTCCCGCAGGGAATTAGGCGCATTTGGATTTTCAAACGAAAAATCCTTTACATATTGGGCTAAAACACGGACCGAAGGGGCTGTTTCAGCCCCACCATTCGCTAAAGAACCGTTTTCCAGTGGCGCAGAGGCCGTATCATCTGTCATGTCTTGATCTCCAGAAGCTGTGGTGGCTAGCACGCAACAGCCCTTTACGGCAACCAAGTGGCTGACTTACGCGTCATTGCATCCTATATGAGGGTATGACCGCCATTTAAAACCAAGCGGGACCGGATCGAAAACCATGGAAATAGTCTTTTTCGCCGTCGTGGCAGCTCTCGTCCTTGGCCGTTTGTACCAAGTGCTTGGCCAAAACCGTGGCGCTGAGCCACCTCCCATGCGGCAACCAAGATTTGGCTTGCCCGAGACGCCTGCCGAAAAGGCAGATGGCGACGATCAAGCAGACGATGCCGGTAAGGTTCTGACCTTCCCCGTGCGCGAATACGATGGCCCGGGGGCCGCTGGCCTGAAAGCGATCGCCGCTGCTCAGCGCGGGTTTAGTGCCACTAGCTTCTTAGAGGGCGCGAAAGCTGCCTATGAGATGATTGTAACCGCCTATGGCGCAGGTGACGAAGAGACCCTCAAGGGTTTGGTCGATGCCGATGTCTTTGAAGCCTATAAGACTGCGATGGATGAACGCCGTGCAGCCAATGCCGCGAAGATCGAAGTCATCCGTTTAAGTGATGCGAAGATTGTCGACGCCGAATTGGACGGCAAAATCGCCCGCATCGATGTAGCTTTCTCGTCTGATTTGGCCGACGGGGGCGATGGCCTTCGCGCGGCCGATGAAGTTTGGACGTTTGAACGGGCCGTTGATGCTCGCGATCCGAATTGGCTGTTGAGCGCGGTACGGACGGCCTAATCATGCGTCGTTCTCTGGGTCTTTTGACTGCATCAGGACTGATGTCGGTCCTCCTAACAGCATGTGCCACGGTGGCCCCGACACCCGTGCCAGAGCCTGTGCCGCCACCAACACCCGCGCCCGTGGTGAGGCCAGAGCCAATAGCTGCGCCGGCGGTTCCCGTGCCAAGGCCAGCCACGCCTTTGCGGCCAGCGACGACTTCGGCTAGCCCGTCTGCTGCACCCCTGCCGCCTGCCGATATTGTCCCACTCCAGTTTAATCAGACCGCGTTTGAGAGCTTGCCCAATTGGGCAGAGACCGATGTGGGCGCTGCCCGCCGTGCACTGGTACGCTCTTGCGCAATATCGCAGGCTCGGGCCAAAGATCAGCTGTTATCGACCGTCGCGACCTATTCCGGTCGTGTGGGCGACTGGGCTGGCGTTTGCGCGCTGGCCCAAGACCCCAGCCTTGAAGACCGAAGCTTTTGGGAAAGCCAGTTTCAAGTTTGGCGCGTCTCAACAGAGGCCACGGAAATTGGCCGCCTAACGGGCTATTATGAGCCAATCATGGCCGCGTCTCGCGTCAAAACACCTGTCTTTTCAGAGCCAATCCAAAGCAGACCGTCTGACCTGTTTGAGATTGATCTAGGCCAGTTCGACGCCACATTGCGCAATCGCGCGATTGTTGCACGCATGGATCGTGGCAAAGTTGTCCCCTATTGGTCGCGCGCACAGATCAATGAGAACACGGCACCGGTATTGGCTTGGGGTGAGCCGGCGGAAGTTTTATCCTTACAAGTTCAAGGCTCTGGTCGGCTGCAGTTTGACGACGGCACACAGGTTCGCGCTGCCTTTGCTGCCCATAATGGCCATCGCTTTGGGTCAAACGCACAAGAGTTGATCCGACGGGGCGCGCTGCCGGTCAATGGGGCTTCCATGGACGCGATCAAGACGTGGTTCAAGACCGCCTCGCCGAAAGAGGCCCGTGAAGTTTTAAACGCCAATCCACGCACTGTCTTTTTTCAGCTTGAGCCGATAAAAGATCCAAGCGCAGGCCCAAAAGGTGGGCAACAAGCCGCCCTTGAAGCCAATGGGTCCCTCGCGGTGGATACAAGCTATCATGCGTACGGGGTGCCCATTTTCTTGGCAGCAGACGCGCCACGGGTCGCGATTTCGACCGATGTCAGCCTGCGGCGCTTGGTCGTAGCCCAAGATACCGGAGGCGCCATTCGTGGCCCAATCCGCGGCGATCTTTATTGGGGCACGGGGCCTGAGGCTGGATTACGGGCAGGTCGGATCAACCATGATGTCCGTTTCTGGGTGCTCCTGCCAAAAGGCATCTCGCCCACCTCCGCGAATTCGGGTCGCTGAGCATGAGCCGGCGTCGCGATATGATGCCGGATGAAGCAAAGCTTTGGCATCGGGTCGCCCGAACTGTGCGGCCTTATGGCCACCAAAAGCCCAAGTTAGCGGACGACGATCCTGAGCAGGTGGCTGTACCTGTTCCCGAAGTGGTTAGAAAGCCTGCGCCTGAATTGCCTCATCTGGCGCTTAAACGCGCCAAGGCGGCGCGACATGTTCCTGCGTCTCCCGTCCCAAGGCCAGAAGCTAAACCCGCATCATTGGTTTCCGACGCCTCTGGGCACAAAAAGGTACGGCGCGGCAAGTTGGACATCGATGGCACGATTGATCTTCACGGCTATCGGCAGATGGATGCACAAACCGCCCTTGCCGGCTTTTTGGTTCGGATGCGCTCCAGCGGCGCTCGCTGTGTGCTGGTCGTCACTGGCAAGGGCCGCGCGATCGAAATTGGGGAAGACTATCTAACACCGCAACCCGGCGTAATTCGGCGTCGATTGCCCGAATGGTTGAGTGGGCATGGGGTTCGTGAGCATGTATCGGGTTATGCCTCTGCCCATCCCCGTCATGGTGGAAGCGGGGCCTATTATGTTTTGCTGAAAGCGCTGAAGGATACTTAAATGAGCGGTCATGAGCCTGATGAGACTTGGTGGAAGACCCGCTCTGTTTATCAAATCTATCCGCGCTCTTTTCGCGATGCCAATGGCGACGGCATGGGCGATTTGGCGGGGATTACCCAAGGCCTAAGTGCGATCAAGGCTTTGGGGGCTGGTATCGTCTGGATGTCGCCAATCTTTCGCTCACCCATGGTCGATAATGGCTATGATATGTCGGGCTACCGGGAGATTGATCCCCTCTTTGGCACAATGGCGGATTTTGAAGCCCTGCTTGCGGAAGCCAAGCGCTTGGACCTCAATATCGTGTTGGATATTGCGCTCAATCACACCTCGATTGATCATCCTTGGTTTCAGGCAGCATTAGCTGACCCATCTGGGCCTTACCGCGACTATTACATCTGGCGGGATGAACCCAATAATTGGCAATCCATCTTCGGAGGCCCCGCTTGGTCGAAGGCCGATGGCGATGACGCTTTTTATCTCCATCTGTTTGATAAGACGCAGGCAGATCTAAATTGGGAGAACCCCGAAGTTCGCGAAGAAATTTATGGTGCGATGCGGTTTTGGTTGGACAAAGGCGTTAGCGGCTTCCGCCTCGACGTCGTGACGGTCATCTCAAAACCTCCGGGCTTACCCGACGCGCCAGACCCCAGACCCATGCCGCTGTACGATATGCTGGCGGGCGGGCCGCGCTTGCATGAATGGTTGCGCGATATGCGACGCGAGGTATTTGACCTCTATGATTGCGTGGCGATTGGGGAGGGGCCCGGCCTCAATCCAGAGCGGGCCGCAGCCATCGTGAACCCGGCCGACCCGATGCTGCACATGATCTATCACTTTGATTTTGTGGACCACACAGGCGCACGGCAGGGCAAGGATTGGGACCGGGTTTGGTTCAAAAGTGTCTTTGATCGGTGGGATAAGGGCATTGGTCCAAACGGCTGGAACTCTTGCGTTGTGGGCAATCATGACCTTCGCCGCTTAATTGCGCGGTTTGGTGACGCAGAAGCTGACCCTGATCAGGTCGCCAAGGCTTTAGCCGCGACTTATGTTCTGCAACGCGCCACCCCCTTTATCTATCAAGGCGATGAATTGGGCTTGGGCGATACGACGATCACAAGCGTCAACGAATTGGATGATGTATGGGCGAAGACGACCTATCGGCTCGCCCGCTCTAAGGGGCAGAGCGAAGCGGAGGCTCTAGCTAAAGCGGTCGCCATGACCCGCGACCATGCCCGAACTCCCTATCCGTGGACGCCCGAAGGTGGGTTTGGAACGGGAACCCCTTGGCTGAAACCAACCCCCAATCGCGGTGGGGTGGACTTCGCTAGCCAGCAGGCAGACGAACACTCAGTGTGGGCCTTTTATCGCGCTTTGTTAGAGCTTCGGGCCAAAGACACCGAGACATGGGTCTTTGGGGCCTATGAGGACCTGCTTCCCGAGCATGAGAGCTTGTTTGCCTATCGCCGCGGCGCGCAAGGCGTGGTTTGCGTAAACTTGGGCGGCCAAACTTGCGCGTTACCAGAGGCCATCACTGCCCTAATGGCTGAGCGGAGCTGTATCCTCACCTCTGGGGAGGTCACGCCAACCCATATGGGTCCGTGGTCGACACACGTCTGGGTCTAGGGCTTCACGCCATTGGCGGCAAACCAAGTCAGCAATTCGTCCCAGCCTTGTTTGGCGGCGGTTTCTTGATATTGCGGCCGATAATCTGCATGGAAGCCATGTTGGGTACCGGGGTAGACGATAAAGCGGCTCTTCTGATTGCCAGCCTTTGCCAATGCAGCCTTCATCGCTTCAACGCTAGCCAATGGGATCCCGCCATCATTTTCGGCATATAGGCCCAGCACGGGGCTTTTGAGTTCACCCGCCACTTCCATGGGCCATTTGCGTTGGTCGGTTGAGCCATCGCGCGGGGTTAGGCGGCCATACCAAGCCACACCTGCTTTGATCCGGGGCGTCAACGCACTTGCCATCCACACAACGGCTCCACCCCAGCAAAAGCCGGTGATGCCGATGGCGTCCTTTTTGACGAATTTCTGCTGGTCCAGCCAAGCGATGGTTGCCGTGATATCGCCCATAACTTGCGCATTATTGGCGGAATTCACGATGGGCATGATCTTGGCGAAGTCGGTAAGAGGTGCGGGATCACCTGCACGTGCGAAGAAGGATGGCGCGATTGCGACATAGCCCAAGCGCGCAAATCGGCGGCACACATCTCGGATATATTCGTGCAGACCAAAAATCTCGCTGACCACGATGACCACGGGCTTACGCCCTTTTGCCTGCGGCCGTGCGACAAAGGCGGGGAGGTCAAAGCCCTGCGAAGGAAAAGTGATCATCTCCGAAATTAAGCCATCTGATGGCGTCGTGATGGCCGCTGCATGGACAGGGCGAATAGCCGCGGCAAAGCCCGCAAAGCCCAGGGCACCCGTTAGGCCGCGTCGAGACAGAGTTAGTGTGGCGTCAGGGCCTTCAGGTCGGGTCAAATTCAAGGCGCGATACTCCTTCGTCTTTGGGTTTCACCTTTGCCTAGGTGCGTCAAGTGCATTGCACGCTCTTTCATAATCCATCAGGCTTTACCACTTAGAGCAGACGATAACAGCGCTGTGGCTGCCGCTAGGTTGACCAAATCAACAAAAGCGTGTCGGAAAGAGCGAGTGAACGAGGAGCCTAGAAGCATGTTTCGCATGGACGAAGAAGACGAAAGCAAAGCGGGAAATCCAGCCCCAGCCATTGTAGAAAAGGCGCTCTTCGACAGCCGCACCATTCTACTGACCGGCGGCGTTGACGACAAACTGGCTCAGCGGGTTTGTGAACGCATGCTGGCGCTCTCGGGCGAGTCCGATAAGCCCATCCTTTTGATCATCTCTTCACCAGGTGGTCACGTGGAAAGCGGCGACATGATCCATGATATGATCAAGTTTGTTTCGGCGCCTGTGAACGTTTTGGGCTCCGGCTGGGTCGCCTCTGCCGGCGCGCTCATTTATGCAGCGGCTGAGCGGGAGCGTCGCTTCTGTCTGCCCAACACCCGCTTCTTGCTGCACGAACCACGCGGTGGCGTTGGTGGCATGGTGTCGGATATTGAAATTCAGGCCCGTGAAATCATTCGCATGCGCGAGCGCTTGAACGCCATTTTCGCTGATGCAACTGGCCAGCCCATCGAGAAGATCAAGGCTGATACCGATCGCGACTATTGGATGAGTGCCGAAGAAGCGGTGGCCTATGGCCTCGTGGGCAAGATTGTCACCAAGCGCACCGATATTGCCTAAGTCGTTCGTATTGGTCGGTGCAATCGCCGGTGCCTTTGGGGTGCGCGGCGAGGTTCGCCTGCGCAGCTTTACGGCCGACCCAGAAGCCATCGTGGATTATGCCCCTTTTTGTAATGAAGAGGGGCAAATCATTTTGTCGGTCCAATCGTGGCGTCCGATTAAAGACGGCATTGTGGTGACGTCAAAGGACGTTCCGACGCGCGAGGCCGCGATGGCAATGCGCAACACCAAGCTGTTTGTGCCGCGCGACCGTCTGCCCGAAGCCGAAGAAGACGAATTCTATCATGTCGATCTGATTGGGTTGCGGCTGGAAGCTTTGGACGGTGCAGACCTAGGCCGTGTTCGAGCAGTTATCCCAGGCCCACAAGATTTGCTTGAGATTGAGGCGACGCCAGGTGCCAAGGGCAGTTGGTTCTTGCCCTTTACCAAGGCATTGGTTCCGATTGTCGACTTGCCGGGCAAAAAGCTTATTGGCGATGTGCCGCTTGGCTTGATCCCGATGGTTGGCGAAGTTCCAGAAGAGCCGCCGCCTCCCCCTGCCCGCCCAAAATCTCCGAAAAAGCCCGCGAAAGGCCCATCTACATGATCCGTCCATCTGGCCGCACCGCCGACCAATTGCGCCCCTTAAGCCTTGAGGCGGGTGTGTCCCGCTATGCGGAGGGCTCATGCTTAGCAAAGTTTGGCAATACACATGTGTTGGTTACGGCTTCCTTGGAAGAAAGTCTGCCCGGTTGGCTGCGCGGTCAAAAGCGCGGCTGGGTGACGGCGGAATATGGCATGTTGCCCCGAGCGACCCACACGCGCGGTCGTCGGGAAGCGGCTTCGGGCAAGCAATCGGGCCGCACGCAAGAAATCCAGCGCTTGATTGGGCGTGGTCTGCGCTCGGTCGTCGATCTGGTCGCTCTGGGTGAGCGTCAAATCACCATCGACTGCGATGTCATTCAAGCCGATGGCGGCACACGGACTGCGGCGCTGACGGGTGCTTGGGTCGCGCTGAAGCAAGCCTGCCTTTATTTGAAAGCAGAAGGTCTGATCACAGAAGAGCCGATCCGAGCCCAAGTTGCTGCTGTTTCTTGCGGCATTTATCAGGGTGTGCCGGTTCTCGATCTCGATTATCCCGAAGATTCAAACGCTGAAGCGGATGCCAATTTTGTATTGGCCCAAGGGCTCGGCCTTGTCGAAGTGCAAGCGACAGGCGAAGAGCGGCCGTTTACCGAGGCAGAATTGCAGGTTCTGCTCTCGCTCGCGAAGTCTGGCTGTGAGGAATTGTTTGAGGCCCAACGCAACGCATTGGGCCTCTAAGCCTTAGCTTTGGTTTTTGATGCCGGCCTTTTGGTCGGCTACCAATTCATCATCGGTGAGATCGCCTTCCCACTTCGCAACCACGGCGGTGGCGATGGAATTGCCGATGACGTTGGTGGCCGAGCGGCCCATGTCGAGGAAGTGGTCGACGGCTAAGATCAACAAAATCCCGGCTTCTGGAATTTTGAAGAAGGAAAGCGTTGCCGCAATCACGACGAGCGACGCGCGTGGTACACCTGCCATGCCCTTAGAAGTCACCATCAGCAACAGCAACATCGTGGCGATCTGCGGTACGGTCAGGTGAATGCCATAGGCTTGCGCGATGAACAGCGTTGCGAAGGTGCAATACATCATCGAGCCGTCGAGATTGAACGAATAGCCCAGCGGCAGCACAAAGCTGGCGATACGGCGCGACACGCCAAACTTCTCCAATTGCTCCATCGTTTTCGGATAGGCGGCTTCGGAGGAAGCGGTGGAGAAAGCGAGCAAAGTCGGTTCGCGGATTCGGGCAATCAAATTCCCGATTGCAGGGCCGATGACGACAAAACCTGCCAGCAAAAGCAGGCCCCACAAAATCACCAGCGCTAGATAGAAGCCACCTATGAAGGATGCGTAGGTACCCAGAACCGCCAAACCCTTGGTCGCGATCACGGCAGCGACGGCGGCAAATACCGCAAATGGTGCCAACGACATCACATAGCCGGTTAGCTTCAACATGGCGTGGGAGACCTTGTCAGCGAGGTCTGCCAAAGGCTTGCCCTCTTCGCCCATCGCGGTCACGGCGACACCGAAGAAGATCGAGAACACCACGATCTGCAAGATCTCATTATTGGCCATGGCTTCAACGATGGATTTCGGCACCAAATGGATAATGAAATCCTTCAGGGTCAAGGCCGAAGGCTTGATATCACTCGTCTCACCAATAGCGGGGATTGGCAGATTGAGGCCAACGCCGGGATGCAACAGGCTGGCGATCACGGCACCCAGCGTCAAAGAAACCAGGGAAGCGGCCAAGAACCAAGCCATGGTCTTGATCCCGACGCGGCCCAACGTCGTTGTGTCGCCAATATGGGCAATCCCGGCGACCAAGGTTGCAAACACCAAGGGGGCGATGATCATCTTGATCAAACGCAGGAAAACATCGGTCACAATCTTAAAGTTGGCCGCCCAAACCTCTTGGCCTTCTTTGGGAACGAACTCGAAAATGGCGGCACCGACCGCAATCCCCAGAACCATTGCGGCGAGAATAAAGAGTGTGAAATGCTTGTTCATGCGGCAGCCCTGTTTCTATTCTGGACACACAGCAGGCCACGAGGTTTCAAAACCCCCTGTTGATCCCGCCCGCCTGTGGTCCACCCCCGTGCGACTTAGAGACTAGACTTATGCTTCATTCAACTTGATGTGAAGCTTTAATAGCCGTCTGGCGGAGGGAAGGGCCGAAATTGCGCCTAACATGAGCAGGTTAAGCGCCCACAGCGCTACGGACGGTCCAAACACCTCACGATGAATTGACCCTATGGCGATTGGCACTGTGCCACATCGATCCTGGCCCAGACCTTTTCGCACACAGCCAGTTGGACTTGCATGACCGCCTTTTTTCAAAAGCCTCTGTGGCTCCGCATTCTTGTTGCTATGGTTCTAGGGGTTATCTTGGGCTTCGGCATCCGGCCTGATGGCTATTTGGATGGTCTGATTGATGGCGAGGCTTGGTCTGCCGCGCTGAAATTGTTGGGTGATGCTTTCATCCGCTTGATCCGGATGTTGTCGGTCCCGTTGATTTTTGTATCTGTGGCCGCTGCCGTGGTGTCGATTGGCGATTTGAGCCGACTGGGAAAGTCCGGTGCCCGGATCGCGGCTCTTTATATCCCGTCAGGTCTTTTGGCTGCGTGCTTGGGCGTTGGCCTAGCCATGCTGTTGCAACCTGGCGCTGGCATTGAGGCACCCGCTGGTTTGTCCGCGCCCCCGGTAAAGCCCCCACCGACAGGGGCGGACATTCTGGCCATGTTCATCCCGGCCAATCCGGTAAAGGCACTGGCGGAAGGCGAGATGTTGAGTGTGATCGTATTCGCCATCCTATTAGGTATTGGCGTTTTGGGGGCGCGGGAGGCGGCAAAGCCTGTGGCCGATGTTCTGGATGGTGCTGCTCATGCCCTTACCAAACTCGTCACTTATATCATGGAGCTGGCACCCATCGGGGCCTTTGCTTTGATGGCTTGGGCCGTTGCATTGATGGGGGCGGACGCTTTGGTGAAGCTCGCGGCCCTGATTGGCACCGTCTATCTTGGCTGTTTCATCTATGGCTTTGTGGTCTATGGCAGCTTTATAAAATTTGTGTTGGGCCTACCTCTTTTGCCATTCTTTAAGGGGATGTCCGAGGCGATGGCTGTGGCCTATTCGACGTCGTCTTCCAACGCGACCTTGCCTGTCACCATGCGCTGTATGATTGAAAAGCTGGGGATTTCTAGGCGGATGAGTGCCTTTGTCTCATCCATGGGCGCGACAGTGAATATGGATGGCACGGCCATGTATATTTGCATCGTGACGATCTTTGGCGCGCAATTGTTTGGGATTCCGCTCGACGGCGGGCAATTGGTCGGCATTGTGATTGCCGCCTCACTTGGTGCCATAGGCGCTGCAGGCATCCCCGGTGGGTCAATTGTCTTTATCCCGCTGGTTCTGGGAATCGCCGGAGTTCCGGTGGAAGTGATTGCCATCATTCTAGGCGCAGACCGGATCATGGATATGATGCGGACAGTTGTGAATGTGCTGGGCGATAGTGCGGCCGCAGTCGCTGTCGCCAAGTGGGAAGGCGAACTGGATGTTGAGGCCTATAAGGGCAATCAAATTCGTGAAGAGCGCCTAGTTTAAAGCCAATCGTTTAGCCGGCGTTTAAGCCTTGGTCAGCTTCAGGCTGGGCCAAATGATCGGCGCAATGCCTTCGATCCCGCCGGTGACACGTTCGGCGACCAGCCAAGACGACGGGAAGAACCAGACGCCGGTGACCGGACAGGCCTTCATCAAGATGTCTTCCGCCGCCAAGGTTTTGGCCAAGCGGGCCGCAGGTTCACTTTCCGCGCGTGCATCTGATAAAGCCTGATTGAAGGCCGGGTCTTTCCATTGGTGGGAATAGGCCGTCCCGCCTTCACCCCATGAGGCCATGAGGTCAATCGCGTCGGACTTCATGCCTTTATCGATGCGGACAATGGCCGCCTCAAAGTCAAAACCATTGAGGCGCGAGACGATGGCGCTAGAATCGGCGGCAAACATCGTGGCCTCAACTCCAATCTGCTTCCACATATCCACCATTTGGATGGCTGCGCGTTCGCGGTCGTCCTTGGTGACCAAGAGCTCAAACCGGAGGGGGTTGGTGGCGCTAAAGCCCTTTGCACTCAGGATCGCACGGGCACCCTCTGGGTCATATTTTGGCTGAGCCTGATCGCGAACATAGCGCCCTGCAGGCTCAACAGATCCGCGCATCACGGCATTGGCGATGACGCTCCGGTCAAAGCCCATAGCCAGAGCTCGCCGAACATCGGCGTCTTGGAACTGCGGCTTCTTGGTGTTGAAGCTCATATAAACGAGGCGCGGGGCGGGAAAGCGCTGATACTGGGTGCCAAATTCCTTGGCGAAATCGGCTGCGCGTAGCAAGGGCGGGTCTTGCGCCAGGTCTAGATCGCCAGATTGGAACATGCGCAAGCGGGTCGAGGAATCCTCAATCGCCTCAACACTAATCTGGCTGGGCATGCCCTCAACCCAGCCGCCCTTGGGATTTTTGTCGAACACAAGGCGCGTTTGCGATCGCTCAATCGGTTTGTATGGGCCAGAGACAACGATCTTGTCGAGCTCTGTCCATTTCTCGCCGTGTGCAGCAATCGCATGCATCGGAACAGGATAGAATTCTTGCATACGGCTCCAGAACGCGGCGTCAGAAACGGCCAATTCGATGATGAGGCGGGTGGGGCTTGGCGCAGACACGCCAATGGTCGTGGGGTCTTTGCCGTCCACCACACAGTCGCGATAGCCCTTGATCATATAAAGTTCTGACGCGTCGGCATAAGCGGTCTTTTTGTCGGCACCCATGCGTAAGCTGTCTAGAACATCTTTGGAATCAATGGCCTTTCCATCTGACCACGTGAGGCCTTGCGCAATTTCAAAGGTCCAAGTTTTGTTATTATTGCTGGGCGTCCAGGAAGTTGCGAAGCCTGGGGCAGGTCCACCCTTGGGGCCATAGCCAACCACGGGCAAATAAAATTGGCGGAATAGCAGGGCAGCAGCGGCAAATTCGGCCTTCAGCGGGTCTAAAGAATCCGGTCCACCGCCGAGACCCACCCGCAAGATATCTGCGGGGGCCGCGGCCTTCCCGCAGGCGGATAAGGTCGATAAAGCTGGGACGACAGCGAAGCTGGAAAGCAGGGTGCGGCGATTGATTTGGCTCATAGCCTGACAATGCCGCCCAATCAGCCGACGTCAAGTGCACAAGCGCGTCATTGCGCCTGTTTGTGTGTGCGCATGGCTTCTCTAAAGCGTTCAAACAAATAGAAACTGTCTTTAGGACCTGGGCTAGCCTCTGGGTGATATTGCACCGAGAAGACAGGTTGATCGGCCAGTGCGATCCCGCAATTAGAGCCATCGAACAGGGAGACATGGGTCTCCACAACCCCGTCGGGCAGGCTGTCACGGTCAACGGCAAAGCCATGGTTCATCGAGACGATTTCAACCTTGCCCGTGGAAAGGTCTTGCACCGGATGGTTCGCACCATGATGGCCGTGCGCCATTTTGACGGTCTTCGCCCCCAGAGCGAGACCCAACATTTGATGGCCCAAGCAGATGCCAAACACCGGTACTTTAGCAGCGATGATTTTTTGAATGGTCTCAACCGCATAGGTGCCGGTCGCAGCGGGGTCGCCTGGGCCATTCGACAAAAGAACACCGTTTGGCTTGAGCGCGAGTACGTCTTCCGCGGAAGTTTGTGCTGGCATCACATGGATTTTGGCCCCGGTTGAGCCAAGGCAGCGTAGGATGTTTTCCTTGACGCCAAAGTCCAGCACCACGACCTTTAGCGCTTCTTGGGTGTCGGCGACGCCGGTTCCGGCTGGCCACACCCACTGGGTACCATCAAAGTCGTAAGGGGTCTTGCAAGTCACGTCTTTTGCAAGGTCCAAGCCTTCGAGGCCAGACCAAGCGGCTGCTTTAGCTGCCAAGGCCGCCACGTCAATTTGGCCGTCGGGGGCATGAACAATTACCCCATGCGGCATGCCATGTTCGCGAATACGGACTGTTAGTGCTCGGGTATCAATCCCGGTCAGGCCAACAATGTTTTTGGACTTTAGCCAAGCATCTAGCGAAGCCGTGGACCGCCAGTTTGAGGGGCGGGTGATGTCGGCGCGCATCACAGCACCGCGGGCACCGTGAGCGGCGGCTGGGCAAGAATCTTCTTCGTCTTCGCGATTGGTGCCGGTATTACCAATGTGGGGTGCGGTAAAGGCAATGATCTGTCCCGCATAGGACGGATCTGTCAGAATTTCCTGATACCCAGACATCGCCGTGTTAAAACAGACTTCGGCGACAGCCTCGCCAATTGCGCCACAGCCGTGGCCCCAAAAAACAGTACCATCAGCCAGAACAAGGGCGGCGGTTGGTTGGCGCGCGAAAGCGAGCGCGTGATCTTGCGCAGAGGTCAAGGTGGTGCTCCCGGGATTTTGTTGCTGTTAAGCCCGAGAGCGCGTGAGGTCAAATCAGGATGGCAGCAATGTCGATTTTGGGGTGTCTACAACGCTCATGAGTTTCCCTTGAGGTGCTGGTCGCGTAAGACCCGCATGCGCTCTGACGGCGTAGCCGACGTAGAAGCCTCTAGCAGCGAGGCGCGCATCGTAGCCCTCTTTTCATGAATGGCGACCAAGATGTTGCCCATGGGCACACCAGATTCAACCAAAATAGCTTCCCCGACCTGCAGGCTGGCTTCTAAGGTTTCCGGCACGGCTTCGCGAACCCCGAGGCTATAAAGGTGGACGGCGTGTGCGGCGTCTCGGCTGCGGGCGACAATCGGTAGATTTGGTTGCTCAAGGTGGGCGGTGGTCACAACTTGATCGACGGCAGAGCCGCCATCCATGGTGACAACCAGTGCCCGAGCCCGCTCAATCCCGCACGCCCGCAGAAACTCGCCGCGTGAGGCGTCGCCTAAATAGACCTTTTTGCCAGCCTTTCGTGCACGTCTAACCCGTTCAATATCGGAATCCACGGCAATGTAAGGGATTTTTTGTTCGGCCAATAATTCCACCGCGACGACCCCAACGCGGCCATAACCGGCCACGATCACATGCGGGCTGTCGGTCTGGCTGGCCTGTTGAGCTAAATCCAGTTCCTCGGCTTCCGTTGGCAGCTTGGTATTGGCCGCCTTCATGCCATAGCGACCCAGAAGCGGGATTAAGCACATGGTGATGGCGGCGACGAGGAGCGCAAAATCTGCTTGCTCGGCAGGTAGGACTGACAGGCTGGTCGCAAGTCCTAAAACCACAAAGGCAAATTCCCCACCGGGGCCAAGGATGAGGCCGGCCTTTATCGCGGCGGGTCGCTTGATTCCGAAGCTTGGGCCAAGGGCGGCAACCACAGCGGCCTTAACGACGATTAGGCCGAGTATAGCCGCGACAATCTCAAGCGGCCGCTCCAATACTTTGCCAATATCGACACTCATCCCGACCGAGACGAGAAACACGCCGAGCAGAAGTCCCTTGAACGGCTCAATCGTGGCTTCGACTTCGCGGCGATACTCGGTTTCTGCGAGGAGTAGCCCGGCCAAGAATGCGCCGAGCGCCATCGAAAGTCCTGCCGCCGCACTGCCAAGTGCCGTGCCGATTACAACCAACAAGCAGGCGGCCATGAAGATTTCAGGGCTGCGGGTTCTGGCCGCTTGGCGGAACAGCGGGCGCAGCACGATGCGGCCAATCACAATCGTCAATGCCACGGCTAAGACGGCGACGGCCAAGCTCTGGACGAGGCCGCCAACGCCTAAGCCCATACGGTCGGGTGCCAACATGGAGACAGCAAACAAGATTGGCACGACGGCTAAATCTTGGAAAAGCAGAACCCCAAAGGCCCCACGTCCGGTGGGACTGGTCAGGCGCTTTTGCTCGGCCAAGGTTTGCAACACGACAGCGGTTGAGGAAAGCGATAGCGCGAGGCCGATCACGGCGGCACCTGTGCCTGTGGTCCCGAGAAAGAAATAGCAGACTGAAAAAATGGCGAGAGCGGAAATGCCTAATTGTAGTGAGCCCAAGCCAAACACGACTTTGCGCATCATGTTCAGGCGCTCAAACGAGAGTTCAAGGCCAATTGCAAAAAGCAAAAACACGATCCCCATTTCAGCCATCATGGCGATGGAGTCGCGGTCTTGGATCGTAAACGCATTCAGCCAAGGATCTTGAACGGCGAGCCCACCCAAGCCTGATGGTCCCAAGATGATGCCACACAGGATGAAACCCAGCACGGGGCTGATTTTAAAACGGTGAAACAGGGGCACAACAATGGCTGCAGCCGTTAGAATAATGACCGGCTCTTTAAAGGCCGTCATGTCCACCATACCCGCCAAAACATATCCTCCTGCAATAAATCTAATGCAGCCTGAGATGATTTGCCACGTTTCTTTAACGCGTTTCCTAGAAAATCGTTGCTATGACTGATTCGAATCAAAATCTGAGCAGACGGCGCTTAGCAAAATCTGCGGCCGCCGCGACTTTTGCATTGGCTTCCACCGCCGCTTTGGGCGTTTCGAGTGCCCGGGCTGCTAAACCTGTTCCTAAAGGGGGCGGGAATGAAGCCGGCTTTTTGGGCTCAAACCAAATCACCGCCAGCATTATGCGCCAATTTCGCCCAGTCGGACTTATGCAGATCGATATGGGGATTGTGGTGAGCGCTATTCCTCAGCGCGAACGAGCTCAAGCGGCGACCCCTGCCCTGCGCGCGGCTTGGCGCGGTGTGGCGCAAGAATTCGTCAATAGCTTCTTTATTCCAGGCCGCGTGCCCGATACCCAGATTTTGGGTCAGCGCATGCAAGCCGTTACCGACCGCGTCGTCGGCAACGGCATTGCGCGTGTGGTTCTGTTGTCGGTGATTGTTCGTTAGGCTTTGGGCCTACATGGCAGAAATACCGCCATCGACTTTCAATTCTGCACCGGTCACAAACTTGCTCTCATCGCTGGCCAGATAGACGGCGGCATAAGCAATATCGTCAGGCTCACCCAATCGACCCAATGGGACTTGGCGGGCAAGTTTTGCATAAGCTTCTTCTTGCGAACCAACCAAACCGGCCATCCCGTCCAAGATCGGCGTCTTGATAAAGGTTGGGTGGATGGAGTTGCAGCGGAAGCCCGGCACTTTGCGGGCACAATGCAGCGCGACAGACTTGGTCAACAACCAAACGGCGGCTTTAGCGGCATTATAGGCGGCATAATTGGCCGAAGCGATCAGACCCGCGATAGACGAAATATTGACGATCGCGCCCGGCCCATATGGCTTCATGACGCCCAGCGCATACTTACAGCCGAGGAAGACGGAGTCGACATCGACCGCCATAACCTTTTTCCAGTTCTCAAAGGTTTCGCTTTCGACAGAACCAAGGCTGCCAATGCCGGCATTATTGACCAAGACATTGAGGCCACCCATGGCATCATGGGCGGCATTGACGATTTCGATCCAACGCGCTTCTGAGCAAACATCTTGTTGGAAGGCGGTGGCGTGGCCGGGATAAAGCGCGTTAATGGCCGCGGCAGTTGCATCCGCGCCTGCCCCGTTGATATCTGTGACAACAACCTTTGCGCCTTCTTTGGCGTACATGGTGGCGATTGCTGCGCCCAAACCCTGGGCAGCCCCTGTGATCAAGGCCATTTTGCCGGCCATACGTCCTGTCATGTTCGTCTCCCTGAATTATATGCGACGTAGACCATCCCAAGCCGCTTGTTCGAGTTGCTGGAGACTTTCCACCGAACAGGTATGGTTGCGCAAGAGGGCAGACAGTGGTCCCCAGACGATTGCCGCTAATTCTTCCCCGCTGAAGGCTTTGAGTTCGGCTGTGGCAGCCCCGTCGCGGGCAAAGATCGCACTGGCTTTGATAAAGGCGCTGTCGGCAGCCATCGGTTTGCGGGCGAGATAGGCCGCGAGGTCCGGTTCTGAGAGGGCAAATTCGGCCAGTCGAGACCACATCAAGCGAAACCGTTCTTCCAGTCCAAGGCGTGCCGGGAATGGTGCGAAGACATGGCGATCAAAATGAGCCTGCGCGCGCCCGTCTAAAAGCGCTGCAAGTGCGCTCTTGGATGGCGCGATACGATACAGCGTACCAACGGCGATTTCGGCAGCGGCGGCCAGTTCTGGCATGGAGATACTGTCGAGGCTATCGCCCAGCGCAACCGACGCGCGCAGCAGTCGGTCCTCGATGGCTGAAATGGGTTCTGGGGAGCGTCTTTTGGCCATGCCCACACCTCAATGAAAAAATATTCAATAAAGTGGTTCGCCGCTCGGTTCAATGCAGCGTTCTGAGCAACATCATGGTGGCCGTACTGAGTAGCAGCAAACCAACGACGGCTGAGAAGAGGCGCGCGAAACGGGCTTGCGCAAATTGGCGTGCCATCAAGCCCCCTGCCAGCGCAAACATCGACATCGTGATCGTATCAAACAGGACGGTCCCGGCAGCAAACATGGCCAATTGCGGGACGGTGTCGCGCTGCGGATCGATGAAGGGTGGCAAGACGGCGGTAAAAAACAAGAGTGCCTTTGGATTGCTGATCTGCACCAGAAAGCCGTCTTTAAACGGGTTACTACCAGCAGCCTGACCCGCAAGTTGGAAGCCTTGTGTTTCCTTGGACAGCGCAGCACGGAGCGCTTTAAGTCCAAGCCAAGCCAGATAAAGCCCACCCAGAATCGCCAGCATCGAAAACACAGTGGGATAGAGGCGCATCAGGACACCCAATCCCAAGGCGGCGAAGACAAACCACACCAATGAAGCAACATTCATTCCGAATACGCCCCATAGTCCCGCGCGTGGGCCTTGGGCCAAGCCGGTTGCCAAAGCGAACAGATTGGCCGGTCCTGGGGTTGCGGCCATGCCTGCCATGATCAGCAAGAAGGAGGCGTAGGCATGGGGATCAACGGGCAAATGGTCGAAGTTCATCAGCTATCAGTCCGGTCCCCGAATAATGTATCGAGGCGTTTGGGTAGCGAGTCTGCCAAGCCGTCGAGCGGGCCTGAAGAGAGTAGAAGCACCACTTCATCGCCCTGCAATGTGTCCGGCATGTCGTGGAGAAACGTCTGTATATCCTCAATGCCTTGAGCCGAAACGCCTGCAGCATGTACGCGCGAAAGAATTTCTGACAGCGTCAATTGGGCTTGGCTTGCGGCCCCAATTTTTGGCGGCGGCAGAATGTGAACCTGATCGCAGCCCTCAAAGACGTGATCATACCAGCTCAACGCATCTTGGTTGCGCCACGAAAAGGTATGGGGCTCAAACACCACGACCAAGGGGCGGCTCGGGAAGTGCAGGCGGATCGCATCGATGGCTGAGCGGGCCTTTTCAAAGGAGGAGCCAAAACCCTCATAGGCCGGAACGGAAGAGGTGCGCGTCTTCTTGTCGAGCCGACGGGCGACACCGCGAAAAGCCCGAACCGCAGCTTGGACTTGGGTTGGGCTCATCAAGCCGCGTTCCAGCACAAAGGCACTGCCACCAATGATGTTCTCAATATTGTGGAGGCCCAACAACTCCGTCTCTAGCGCGATCCGTTCGCCATTTGGGCAGACGAGGTCAAACTGGGTGACTTCGCCAATCACGATCTTATCGGCATAATAGCCGGGGTTTGGCTTTAGGCCGTACCAAATTGCAGGCCGGTCTCCAATCAATCGACGGACTGGCTCATAGGTGTGACAGGCAATGAGCAGGCCTTCTGAGGGCAAAGCCGAGAATAGCTTGGCGAACGGGGCCTCATAGCTCTTCATCGTCGGGAACATATTGATATGGTCATGCACGATGGAAGAAATCAGAATGTGGCTGGGGCTATATAGTTCAAACTTGCTGCGGCGATCTTGCAGGCTGACGATATATTCGTCGCCTTCCATGATGAAGAGTGGGTCTGTCCCAGCATGGCCGGTTTTTGGCAAATCAAGCGGGATCGCACCGATGAACCAGCCGGGATCTTGCCCAGCGTGGCGCAAGAGGAAAGCGACCAGTGCCGTGAGGGAGCTTTTCCCAAAGCTGCCGGCTACAATCAGATTCTCGCGCTCTTGCGTGAATTGGCCGAGGTATGTCGCGAAATTATAGCAAGGCACGCCGCGCTTTTGTAGTTCAGCAAGTTCCGAGTTGGTGGCTGCGTCCATTTTGGCGGTGGTGCCCACAACGGCCACATCGATTTTCTCTGGCAGATTGGCCACATCAAAGCGCTTGGCATAGGTGATGCCGGCTTGGTCGAGATAAGTCGATACGGGCGGGAATACCCCTTCGTCGGAGCCGGTGACCTGATGGCCCTGCGATTGCAAGACGCTGGCTAAGGCGCTGACCCCAGCCCCACCGATTCCCAGAAAATAAATGTTCATTTCGACCCTTTAGCGCGGCTTTTCGAGGTCGTCACGTCTGGGTTCGCAGGGGATGTAAGGCAATGTGCGGAGCGACTTCGCAGTGGCGCTGTGCTGGGCTAAAAGAAGGCATGCCCTTTTCCGTCTCCGTCATCACCCTAACCCCAGAGGCTTGGCCCGGCGCCCTTGGTGCGTCCTTGATCGGCAGCGGGCTCGAAAAATCTGTGTGGTCGCTGGAATTGATTGACTTGCGTGGCTTTGGCGATGGAAAGCATCGCCAAGTAGATGACACCCCGGCCGGAGGCGGCGCGGGCATGGTGATGAAAGCGGATGTGGCGGCGCGCGCAATCGATAGCTTGCCACGTGATGGCCGCCCCCTGATTTATCTGACCCCACGTGGCAAGCCTTTGACCCAAGCCCGGGTTCGCGAATTGGCGGATGGTCCTGGCGTTGTGCTGTTTTGCGGCCGCTTTGAAGGGTTGGATGAGCGCGCCATTTTGACCCGCGAGATGGAAGAAATTGCGGTGGGCGATATTGTGCTGACAGGCGGCGACCTGCCCGCACAAATGCTGGTGGAAGCCAGTGTCCGCCTGTTGCCGGGCCTGTTGGGTAATGCTGATAGCCTTGGCGAGGAGAGCTTTGAATCTGGTCTGTTGGAGCATCCCCTCTACACACGGCCGCGCAGCTTTGAGGGCCATGAGATCCCGCCGGTTCTAATGTCTGGGGACCATGCAAAGATTGCCGCATGGAAAAAGCAGCAATCTGAATCGGTTACCGAAGCCCGTCGCCCCGACCTTTGGGCAGTTTATAAGGGTGACAAAGCCTGATCATTCGTATAAACGCGCGTCTTCTTTCAACCTCAAAGTTCTCTTTGACAACAACAATGCCGCGGCCTTCTTGAGCTTTTGATCTGGTTTCAAAGTCTTAAGTAGGAATCGTGCAAGGTGAGCTGACATGAATATCATCGAAACACTCGATGCCGAGGAAGTCGCACGCGTCTCCGAAGGCAAGTCCATCCCAGAATTTTCGCCAGGTGACACCCTGCGCGTGAACGTGAAGATCAAAGAAGGCGAGCGCGAGCGCGTTCAGGCCTATGAAGGCGTTTGTATTGCCCGCTCTGGCGGTGGCATCAATGCCAACTTCACGGTTCGCAAGATCTCCTTCGGCGAAGGCGTAGAGCGGGTTTTCCCACTGCATTCGCCAAATGTTGAGTCGATCACCGTTGTGCGCAAAGGTAAAGTGCGCCGCGCTAAGTTGTACTACCTGCGTGACCGTCGCGGTAAGTCGGCCCGGATCGCCGAGCGCACCGACGGCCGTGGTTTCGGCGAATAAGCCAAGCTACAGGTTTAAAGATAAGAAGGCGGTCCCTCGGGGCCGCCTTTTTCGTTTTGCGGTGTCAGGATGCCGCTTCAATCGCTTCGCTCAGCTCAATCCATGCGGCTTCGGCCTTGGCGAGGGCTTGCGCATGCCACGCGCGCTTCTTGGTGAGGTCTTCGAGGGCTTTGGCCCCCTCGGTATAGAGGCTGGGAGAGGCTAGACGCGCATCGATGGTGTCGAGGGCGTGCTGTTCTTTCGTGACGGCCTTCTCGGCGTCAGCGAGGCGGAAGCGCAGGGTTGATAGCGAAGGCCCCTTTTTGCCGCCATTGACGTCATTTTTTGTTGCAGCCTTTGGGGCGTTTTTGCCGGCCCCACCGCCGTCAGGACGATCGGCGCTGAGCACCAAGCCACGATAGTCGGTCAGGTCACCGTCATAGGCGCGCGCATAGCCGTTGTGGACGAGCCATAGGCGGTCCGCACAGGCTTCTGCCAAATAGACATCGTGGGTGATGAGCAATACAGCCCCTGAATAGTCATTGAGCGCGTGAATCAAGGCCTCGCGGCTATCGATGTCCAAGTGGCTCGTCGGCTCGTCCAAGATCAAGACGTGCGGCTTGGCATAGGCCATCAGGCCCAGAAGCAAACGCACCTTCTCGCCGCCTGAAAGCTTTTCGACATGAGTGTCGATTTTTTCCTGACCAAATCCCATGCGTGCCGCCAAGGAGCGGTGGCGAGAGGGCGGCCATTCGGGCTCTAGATCCCGGACGTGCTGCAGTACGGTTTCGCCCGCGCGCAATTCATCCAATTGGTCTTGGCTGAAATAGCCAATCTTGACTGCCTTGGACGCCCGCCGCTTGCCATTTAACAACTCAAGCCGGGCACCAATGGACTTTACCAACGTTGTCTTGCCTTGGCCGTTTGGGCCGATGATGACGATCCGGTCGTCATGATCGAGCCGGAAGTCCACCTTTCGAAGCACGGGCTTGCCGTCAATATAGCCAAGGTCGGCTTCATCCAGCTGGATCAAGGGGGAAGCTAGTTCGCTGGGCTCATCAAAGTGGAAGGGCATGGCTCGGTCCGCGATGGGGACGGAGATTTCCTGCATCTTTTCCAGCATCTTGATCCGGCTTTGCGCCTGACGGGCTTTTGAGGCCTTGGCGCGGAATCGATCAACGAATGCCTGCAAATGGGCCTTAGCCGCATCTTGCTTAGCTTTTTGCCCCGCCAACAGGGCTGCGCGCTCGGCGCGGCGGCGCAAATAGGTGTCGTAGCCGCCAGTGTGGACCTCTAACTTAGAATCTTCCAGCGCCATGATGTGGGTGACAGAGCGATTGAGCATTTCGCGGTCGTGGCTGACCACGAGAACCGTGTTGGGATATTTGCGCAGGAAGGCCTCCAGCCAAGCTGCACCCTCAAGGTCGAGATAATTGGTTGGCTCGTCCAAGACCAAGAGGTCAGGCATGGAGAAGAGAACGCCCGCCAATGCGGCGCGCATGCGCCAGCCACCGGAGAAGGAACCCGCTGGGTTCATCAGCTCTTCTTGTTTAAATCCAAGACCGACCAAAATTTCACTGGCGCGTGCCTCGGCAGAATAAGCATCAATATCGGCCAAGCGCGTATGGATTTCACCAATCCGGTTTGGGTCGGTTGCAGTTTCGGCCTCTGCCATCAGGCTGGCGCGTTCGGTGTCGGCGGCCAGCACGACGTCCAACATGGGATCGGGCGTAGCGGCAATCTCTTGGGCAACAAAGCCCATGCGGGCACCGCGCTTGAGGCGCACACTGCCGTCGCCCTTCATCGCCTCGTCTTGAATGATGCGCAAAAGCGTCGATTTGCCAGAGCCATTCTTGCCAACGAGGCCTACTTTCCAACCATCGGATATGACGGCATTGGCCCCATCAAACAGCACGCGCCGCGCAAGGCGATAAGTTAGGTCTGTGATTTGCAACATGGGGATCGGCTTCTGACGACAGGTCTTAGGAGGGGGCTAGCTTTTTCGGTTCTCTGGCAGGCGTCGTCTGATAGCGCCATTGGCAGCCGAAGTCACGACTGCGGGTCAGGGCTCGCGGTTGGCGTCGAGAATGGCACGTATTTTCATCAGGGTGGGAATAAGGGCCTGCAACTCTTTGGGGTCTATCAGGCCAGACAATTGCTGCAGAGAGGGTGCTAGCCGGGCGATGGCATCGTGGCGCGCCGCGGTCCCTGCTTCTGTTATCGAGACGAGTTTGCCCCGCCCGTCACTGGGGTCGGCAACAATCGTCACCAAGCCTAAGGCCTCGAGGCGATGAATCGTGTTGGTCATCGCCCCTTTAGTCACTTGGAAGGCCTTGGCCAAATGGCTGGGCGTGTCTTGGGTTTTATTCAAGCGGACAAAGTGGTTGAGCAAGCTAAAGCCTGCAATCGAAAGCCCATCTGGCAAGACACGCTCAAAGCGGTTGCGCCCCAATTGGTCAATGATCCCGATTTCGTTGAAGAAGGAAAAAGCGATCGCTGTGAAGTCTGAATTGGGACTGTCTGAGGTCATGTCCGAAGATGCTCTGCAAGGCCCCGTCTTGGTGACGGTGAAACCTTGCCACCATAGCCTATTCTGGCGAGCATCTGTAGACACTTATCAGGTGCCAGGCCGACGACCTTTTCCGTTTCGGCCTTGATTGTACCCATTTCAGCATATTCTTGTAAGGCTTGGCTCATCGGGTGCATGGCGATCCCAAGTGAGGTGGCGCGAAGATTGAGGCGGGCATAGGCGCGACCCGCCGCCAACTCGGCGAAGCGATCCTTGGAATTGCTGATGAGCCAAACATATCCCGAGGCGGATTTCGCCAAAGGGTCATATTGCTCGAGACCTTGCTGATAGGCCGTGGTGCCAGGCGTCATCATTTTTTCGCGGGTGATTAGGCCCATGGCTTGCATGGCTCCTATGCCAGGAAAGTCTAGATCAATCCCGTCTCGATATTTCGCAATCTCGGCTTTACCGATCCGCATCAAATCGATGCTCTCTTTTAGGGCCACGGGGGTTTCGATTTCGCGCCGATAGGCTTGAATGGTGAGTTGCCTGAGGCTTTCACATTGGGCGTCGCCCGACAATGTGCCTGCGAGCGTTAGCTTGTCGCTCGGCTCCATCGTCAAAAGTTCCTGCAAAGCCTCAGCACGAACGGGCTTCTTGGGGTCATAGGCCTCTTTGTTGGAGCGCCTTTGCGTGATTAAGGCGTAAAGCGGGTCCTTCGTGCCGCCCTTCACGAAGCGGATATGGGCCATAGGCTTATCATCCAAATAAGGTTGCGGCTCACCCATCGGGAAAAGGTTTATTTGGGTCTCATAGCCGATTTCAGCTGCGGCAATTGACAGGATTTCAAGGAAGGCACCACAGCCAATCGCGAGCTGACGGTCATAGGGGTCGGTAGCGGGCAGTCGGCGGCTCGTATCGAAATAGAATTTGATGGTGTCTTCACCCTCCAGACTGACCAGCCAAGGCTGACGATTGTGTGGATTGGGGGCGAGAATGGCATGGGCGAGACAATAGAGGCGCGGGTCCTTTTCGCCCGCACCGGGATTGCGCCAAGCTGCGGCAGGGTCAGAGTTTGGTTTCAGTGTGGCACCGACCGCAGGCACGGCGGCCAATGAACTTATGGCGAGAAGTTGGAGGAT
Organism: Aquidulcibacter sp.; assembly: GCF_049239865.1. Lineage (NCBI taxonomy): Bacteria > Pseudomonadati > Pseudomonadota > Alphaproteobacteria > Caulobacterales > Caulobacteraceae > Aquidulcibacter > Aquidulcibacter sp. Next base: position 48,208 of record NZ_JBMLTR010000080.1, on the reverse strand, counting down.
GGTTCGACGATCTGTCATGGCGACCTCTTTTGTTTAACGTTCAACCAATATAGTTTAACGATGAACGATGTGTCAAGCCTGGGTTGAATGCAGACGGGTTCAGGTCAAAACTGCCCTCAATCCTTGACTCTGAGGTGGCAATCCCGTTTAAGCGCGCCTTCTCGCTGGGTTGGCACTGCCTTCACTGGGGGAAAACATGGGTGATGGATTTCCGGCCATTGCAATCGCGACACATGGTGTGCCGCCCGGACCGTCAAAAACGTAAATGGACTAAACATGTCAAAGCGCATTGCTGCGAAATATAAAATCGACCGTCGCCTCAGTGAAAACCTGTGGGGCCGTCCAAAAAGCCCAGTCAACAAGCGGACCTATAAGCCAGGTCAGCACGGCCCAACCGCCCGTCCAGCCAAGGTTTCGGCCTTCGGCGCTCAGCTTCGCGCGAAGCAGAAGCTGAAGGGTTATTATGGCAACATCACTGAAAAGCAGTTTGCTGGCCTCTATGAAGAAGCCGCACGCCGCAAGGGCAACACCGCTGAAAACCTGATCGGCCTGTTGGAGTGCCGTCTAGATGCATTGGTCTATCGCGCGAAGTTCGTGCCGACCGTGTTTGCGTCGCGCCAATTCGTCAACCACGGCCACGTGATGGTGAACGGCAAGAAGGTCAATATTCCTTCGTACCGTTTGCGCGTCGGTGACGTTGTTCAAGTCCGCGAAAAGTCCCGCACCATGGCTTTGGTCTTGGAAGCTTTGGACTCAGCAGAGCGCGACTTCCCAGACTATATCGAAATGGACGTCGGCGCGATGAAGGCCACCTTCTTGCGCGTGCCAGAATTGGCTGACGTTCCTTATCCAGTTAAGATGGAACCAAACATGGTTGTGGAATATTACGCTTCGTAATTCTCTGCCAAAATCAGACACAGAAAAGCCCGCTCAGCCTTGGCCGAGCGGGCTTTTTTGTATCTCAGACGATCGCCTGATTAGGCTTGCAACGCGACGCCAGCTTCGCTCAAAACTTGCTTGAGCTCGCCGGTTTCAAACATTTCCCGAATGATGTCGCAGCCGCCAATAAACTCACCCTTCACATAGAGTTGGGGGATCGTGGGCCAGTTGGAATAGTCCTTGATGCCTTGGCGGACATCTTCGTTGGCGAGCACGTTCACATCCTGAAAATCAACACCTACATGGTCCAGGATTTTGACGACGGTGCCGGAAAACCCGCACATTGGCATGCGGGACGTGCCCTTCATGAACAATACCACATCATTGGTTTTGACCAGATTATCGATAAAAGCTTGTGCGTCGCTCATGTGTCGTGCTCCTTGCTGGGGTCCAGAACGTGTTGACGAAGGTTTCCGCCTTCGATGGAACACAAGAACCGCTGCGTCAATCATTGTTTGACCAGATAGGTCTGGGAAAAGACTTTGTCTTCCCTTCAGCTAGGGATGGGGAGCTGTCGGGTCAAGTCCGAAGGGAAATTGCGCGTCGTTGGTGATAGCCATTGCGAGCGTGATGGAATGGCCCTTATAGCTGTAAAGTCTGGTCAATCTTTTGCTCATGACGTGGTGCGCTATGGCCAGAGGTCGCATCCGTCCTAGGGGCCATTTCGGTGGCTGCGTCATCATGCGTCGACTTTGGTTAGGTTCGGTTTCGGTTTTCGTGCTCTCGGTAGCGGGTCCCGCTATTGCTCAACCTAGCCCTCGGCCCTTAGTGCTTGGACAACCGCTTCAGAGCTCGATGGGCCCTGAAGACCCTGTGTTGCAGGGCGATGATAGCAGCTATGAACTCTTTCAAGTTCAGGCACCTAAGGGCCAAATGGTCACCGTGACGCTGACCTCGGGGGCTTTTCAGCCTGTCGTGGCTGTAGCCGATGAAATCAACGAGGAGTGTGAGGATTGCGTGGCATCTGTTGGCGAGACAGACAAGCCGGCAGTCGTTCGCAAGATTGTTCCTGCTTCTGGCGTACTGCAGGTGCGGGCTAATACCATGAACAAGGGCGACCGTGGGCCCTATACTCTGCTTGCGACCGCTGTGGAACCGCCACGGATCTCTGCAAGACCACTCCCCTTTGGCCAAAGTGTCTCGGATGCATTGGATACAAATGATGCTTTCACGAATGAAGGGGCGACAGTTGATGCTTATGCCGTGCGGTTGACCGCCGATCAGGAAATTCAACTTGATCTATCTTCCGAGGACTTTGACCCCAAGCTGGAGCTCTTGACGCCTGCGGGAGCAAAGGTGGCTGAAGATGATGATGGCGGGCCAGGAACCAGTGCGCGCATCCGCTACACGGTCCCACGTGCCGGGCTCTACCAGGTCCGCGTGACGGCGGTCGGGTCTGGAGAACTTGGCACCTACACATTGACGACAGGGCTACGTCAGGAACTAGCCCCTATGCCTGCCCCCGTCTCCATCAATCTTGGCCAAGCGATCAGCGGCGCGATGTCAAGCGCGACACCACGTTACGAGACCGATGGCGAAGAAGTCTATGCCATTCGTTACGGCATTCGTATGGAAGGCGGTAAGGTATACAAAATCTCAGTGGATGTGGGCAGCGGTAGCGAACTTGATCCCAAAATTGCAATTGGCAAGATCGCATCCGATGGCAGCCTAGATAAGTTGGCAGACAATGATGATGGCGGTGGCGGCAGTAATGCCTTGTTGCGCTATCGGCCTGAGACGTCTGGAACCTATGTTTTAGAGGTCCAAAAGGTAGGTCGGGCCAATGGTTCGTATCGCTTGAAGGTTGACCAAGCTGCGGCAGACCGAGCACCAGCGCCATCCCAAGCTTTGCGTCTCGGGCAGAGCGTGCCCGGTGAGTTGAGCGATGGGGGCGCGCGACTAGCTACCACCGACGCCCTTTTCAATACGTATTCGGTCACTTTGCGGGCTGGCCAGCGGGTCAATGTCAAGATGGAGAAGGAGGGCGATTCCAATCTAGACCCGCTGTTGGAAATTGGCCTTTTGACGTCGGCCGCCTTCCAAGCCATCGCGAAAGATGACGATGGCGCAGAAGGCCTGAATGCGCGAATTAAGTTTACGGCACCAAGCGATGGCACCTATATTATTCGCGCGACGGCGGGCGAGCCAACGCAAGTAGGTCAATACACGATCGGTGTAAGTGAAATCCCCGCTTCCATCGCGCCGCCCTTCCCTGCCCGGGCAAAGTTAGGCGAAACCATTCGTGGCAATCTTGGTGCAACTGACCCTTTGCGCAACGACAGCCAATATTTTGACCGTTATGTCTTCAATGGCCAAGTCGGCGAAACTTATGAGATTACCGCAAGTGCGGAGAGTTTCGATGTTCTGGTTGGCGCGCGCCAGATTGACCGCGTCGATGATGATTATGTCACAGACGATGATAGCGGTGGCGGCACAAACGCCAAATTGATCTATACGGTCACAACCGCCGGGCCACAGATCATTCGCGTCACCACCATCGAGGAATCTGCAGGCGGCGATTACAGCCTGTTGATTATCAAGAGATAGCGGACCTAGGACTTGGGGCCAGTTTCAAGGGCGAGCGCATGTAGCTCGCCCCCCATTTTACCTTTAAGCGAAGCATAGACTGCCTGATGCTGCTTGACCCGGTTCATGCCGGCGAATCCGTCGCTTTTCACGATGGCCTTATAGTGGTCGCCATCGCCTGCAAGGTCGATAATCTCGATCTCCGCATCGGGGAAAGCATCCAAAATCATCGACTTAATGTCAGAAGCGGCCATTGGCATGTCTGTCTCCGGGGTAAAGGGTTCGGCCATTAGGCCATAAAGGCGGGCATCCAGGCTTCGTGAGCCTGTTTCAGATCGGTGATGTCAATCGCCAAAACGTCTTGAATCGCCAATTCGCATCCCCCAGCAGAGCCGATGGCTGCGCAGGGAATTGCTTTGCTTTCAAGAGCATCAAACACGCTGTCGGCATGGGTGGGGTCGACGATCAAAAGATATCGGGCTTGATCTTCGCTCAACAAGGCTGCTTCAAGGCTGAGGCCTTGTGGCAGTGTGATGGCAAGGCCTGTGCCCGAAGCCATGGCGATGTCAGCTGCCGCGATCAAGAGCCCGCCATCGGATAAATCATGACACGAGCGGATGTGGCCAGCTTGGATCAAGCCGCGCACGACGTCACCGGTCAGGCGCTCTTGGGCCAGATCGACGTGTGGAGGCGCGCCATCTTCACGGTCCCATAATTCGCGCAGCGCCAAAGTCGCGCCCAAATTGTCCGTTGTTTGACCGACCAAAATGACCATATCGCCCATGTCTACCGCACCAAAGCCAACGCGCGTGGTATAATCGGTCAGAAGCCCAACACCGCCAATCGCAGGGGTTGGCGGGATCGCTTGGCCGGAGGTCTCATTGTACAGGCTCACATTGCCCGAGACGACTGGGAAGTCGAGGACGGCACAGGCTTCAGCCATTCCATCGGTAGCGCGCACAAATTGGCCCATGATTTCAGGGCGTTGTGGGTTTCCGAAATTCAGATTGTCGGTGATGGCAATCGGACTTGCGCCCGTCGCCGTCAGGTTTCGCCAAGCTTCAGCAACGACTTGCTTGCCGCCTTCGAATGGGTCCGCCAAGACATAGCGCGGGGTACAGTCGCAGCTGATTGCCAGCGCCTTTTTGGTATTGTGGATGCGCACGACGGCCGCATCAGAAGGCGTGGCGCTTTCTTCCAAGCTATCGGCCATCACGTGGCGATCATATTGTTCCCACAGCCAGCGCTTTGATGCGCCATCTGGGCAGGACAAGAGCTTTAACGTGGCGTCGCGCCAGTCGGTGATTGGTTTTACCATCGCGCTGGTCACGGCAGGGTGCAGCGTTGGCTGAACCCAAGGCCGATCATAATTGGGCGCATCTTCACTTAAGGGGGCTACGGGGATGTCGCAGACAATGGTGCCATTCCAGTGCAGGACCATGCGTCCCGTGTCGGTCGTTTTGCCAATGACGGCAAAATCAATGTCCCATTTCTTCATGATGGCCTCAGCCTCGGCCTCGCGGCCTGGCTTCAAAATGGCCAGCATGCGTTCTTGGCTTTCGGACAGCATCATTTCATAGGGCGTCATGGCGGTTTCACGCACGGGGACTGAATTCATATCCAGCTCAATGCCCAAATATTCCTTGCCGGCCATTTCCACCGAAGACGAGGTCAGGCCCGCGGCCCCCATGTCTTGAATCGCTTCAATGCTGTCAGTGGCCATGAGTTCAAGGCAGGCCTCAATCAACAGCTTTTCGACAAACGGATCGCCGACCTGCACGGTGGGGCGCTTTTCTTCACTTGCCTCGTCAAATTCCGCACTGGCCATAGTGGCACCATGGATACCGTCGCGCCCAGTTTTGGAGCCGAAATAGACGATGGGGCTGCCAATCTTGGCCCCGCGCGCATAGAAAATCTTGTCGGCATCGGCGAGGCCTACGCACATGGCATTGACCAGAATATTGCCATTATAGCCGGGGTGGAAATTTGTTTCGCCACAGACGGTGGGCACACCGACGCAGTTTCCATAGCCGCCGATCCCTGCCACCACGCCTGAAACCAAGCGGCGCGTTAAAGGATGGTCTGGGCTGCCAAAGCGCAGCGCATTGGCCAAAGCAATGGGGCGGGCACCCATGGTGAACACATCGCGCATGATGCCGCCGACGCCCGTCGCCGCGCCTTGATATGGCTCGATAAAGCTTGGGTGGTTGTGGCTTTCCATCTTAAAGACAGCGGCGTGGCCATCATCAATATCAATGACACCAGCATTTTCACCGGGGCCTTGGATGACGCGCGGGCCTTTGGTTGGGAATTTAGCTAGATGCCGCCGCGAGCTTTTGTAGCTACAATGCTCTGACCACATGACCGAAAAAATGCCGAGCTCCGTCAGATTGGGTTCACGCCCCAAACGGTCCAGAATAATGGCATATTCTGATTCCGAGAGGCCGTGTTCGGCAACCAGGGCGGGGGTCATGGGCGGTTCGGCAGGCGATACAGTGGTCATGCAAACTGTTTAGCGTGCGTTGGCTGTGGTTTGAAGGGCATACGGTCTTTTCCCCTGCAGTGGAAGCAAGATGGTTGCCCGATCTGACTTGGCGAAGGCGGCAAACACGCTTTACATTCACCTATGGTGCATCCGATGGAACGTGATCCGGTATCAATTGTTTCTAAGCCGATCTATGGCCCACGTTTTGGTGTGGGCATGCTGGCCTTGGTGGCGCTGTTCTCTTTTGGGGTGGGCGTTGCTTCTGGTGGCATCATTCTGCCGTTTCTGCGGTCAGCCGCCCCGGTTGGTATTGGTTCGGCCGTGACGGCACCTACCCAAGGGCAGTCCAATCAAGCACTCTTGTCGGTCCTGCCTCAAACCATCTTGGCTGAGTTGGATTCGGTTCAAGGCCCGCTGGCGACAAATTTGTCGATTGAGCAGTATTTGAACGACACAGAAGTGCGCGCATCTCAAGCGGGCTATATCGCGTCAAGGTCGTTTCAAAGCCTGCAAAGCGGAGCTGAAATTGGCTATGTTTTCAAGCCGGGACCATCGATAAAGGCTGGGTCTGGAGCCATGCCAGAGACTTTGGTGTTCAAGTTCCAAACCGGCCCGCAAGTTGGCACGTTGGTGTTGACGGAAATGCGCCGAGATGGCGTCGCGCTGTCGGCTGGCAGGCGCTTTGCCGATTTGGTGCGTGCCGGTGCCACTTTGCCTAATTTGTCTGAAACGCAGCTTCTGACGTCACGCGGCCTAATTGAGATTAAGGTGGCTGAAGGTGGCGCGGCGGCTTACCTTGATAATGTGCTGATCTACCCCCGAGGGGCACAGGCAAGAGATGAGAGTGAGCCCTTATTGGCAGAGAAGTCGGGTGGTGATGTCAAGGGAGAGATGGGTGCCGAGAAGGCTCCGCACAGCTTATCGATCCAAGCGAGGTGGCCAGCCGGTGGCCAATTGCCGGAAGTGGCTGTTCTCGTGGCAGGCGAGGCTGCGCCCAAACCCTGTTCTGCGCGCGTGATCGTCTTGGATTTGCGTCGAGCGACGCGGATTACTTTGGCTGAGCGGCTTCAGACCAGCAGTCTTCGCCCAGAGGTTCGGGCGCGCGGACTGGCGCTTGCTGGCTTTTGCCCGCCTGCTTCACGCAAGGTGGTTGTGGCTTCTCCCGAAGAGATGCCCGTTCCATCCGTTGCCTTCTACGACGTGAGGGCCGGTCAAGTGCGGTGGGAGACAGCCCCTGCCCCAAGCTCACCCCCTCAGGTGGAGATTGCGGCTTGGCGAGAGCCGAGTATTGGCCGGATTGCGTCACCTCTGGGTCAGAAGGGTGCATTGGCTTCTGTCGCCTGTCGCGCAGGGGGCGGTTACACCATCGCGGTTTCAGGTCTACCCGGACCAACAAAGGGCACTACCGGATCGGTTCGGGTCAGTAGTGCCGGTAAAAGTGCGAGTCTCACGATGAGCTGGAAGCCCAGTGCCAATGGCTATGAGGTGGACGGCGCAGCCGCTACGGTCTTATCCGATCCGGTCTTGGCGCGCTTCGGTGCGGGCAAGCCCCTAGAATTCTCGAGTAATGGGGCCACGATCACCGTGTCAGCGCCCCAGCCATCGCAGGTCGACGCGTTGATTGCGCAATGCAAACGGCCAAAGGCAGACTAGTCGCCACCTTTACTGCGCTGTCCAGCCGCCATCCATCGTCAGGATCGCGCCATTGATTTGAGCGGCTGAATCACTGGCTAGATAAAGCGCGAATGAGGCTACTTGCTCGACTGTTACAAACTGCTTGGTCGGCTGCGCGGCGAGCAAGACGTTCTGGATGACTTCCTCTTCTGTGATGCCGCGCGATTTTGCTTGATCCGGGATTTGCGCCTTCACCAAGCCGGTCAGAACATAGCCAGGGCAGATGGCGTTGCAGGTGACGCCTTCTTTCGCGTGTTCCAGCGCAACCGTCTTGGTGAGACCCACCACCCCATGCTTAGCGGCGACATAGGCAGACTTGAACGGGCTGGCGACCAAGCCATGCGCCGAGGCGATATTGATGATCCGGCCCCATTTTTGCGCCGCCATGCCTGGAATTGCGTGGCGAATGGTGTGGAAAGCTGAGGTGAGATTGATGCCGATGATTTGGTCCCATTTATCGGCAGGGAAATCCTCAATTGGGGCAACAAATTGAATACCTGCATTATTGACCAGCACATCCAGCCGCCCAAAGTGGGCGCGGGTTTTGGCGACCACGTCTTCAATTTCTGCCGGAGCCAACATATTGGCAGGATGATAGAGCACGTCGACCTTGTGGTCTTGGGCCAGTTTGGCTCGAGTCGCCTCGATTTGATCCGCTTCGCCCAGACCATTGATCACGACACCATAGCCGGCCGCCGCAAAGGCTTCGGCAATGGCTAGCCCAATTCCGCTGGTGGAGCCCGTAACGAGGGCGACTTTGTTGGTGGCAGCGGTCATAATAGCTCCAATTCAGACGATGCAGGCGGGTGTAGGCCACAGGCCCACTTCCATTTGATGCTTGACGCATTAAAGCCAAAACGTCAGCACTGGAAGTTATGTTCCACTGAGCGAGAGAGGAAAGTGAAGTATGGATCCTTCGTTGCAAGCCTTTGTCACAGGCCTGCCCGCTTTTCTGTTTCAAGGCGGCGTGGCTATTTTAATTTGGGCCTTTGGCGTTTGGCTTTATATGGCCATTACGCCGCACCGTGAGATAGAGCTTGTCCGCGCAGGCAATAGTGCGGCTGGCCTTTCCTTAGGCGGTGCGGCGATTGGCATTGCGATTCCGATTGCAGCTACTTTGGCAACATCTCATGCTTTGCTGGATGTCATCATCTGGGGTTTGACGGCCTTGGTTCTGCAATTGGTGATGTTTCGCTTAGTCGATTTGGTTGTCCGAGGGCTGTCGAAGCGCATTGAAAATGGCGAAATGGCGTCTGCCGCCGTGCTGGTAGGCGTGAAGATTGGCGCTGCTTTGTTGACGGCTTCGGCCTTGAATGGCTGATACGCGATGCTGAGACGGTTCGGCGATGGCATTTTGATCCTTTTGGTCTTGATCGTGGCGGCGGCTTGGATGTTTGGTCGCGTCCAAGATCGAGCGGAGTTGCGGCCGCCATCTAGGCCCGCTGATACCTTTGTTGTGCCAGAAGCTGAAACCACGAAAGAGGAGGCCCAGAAGGGGCCGCTTTTGCCGGCACCTAGCCCCTATGACGACCAGTCCATGGTGGAGGCGCACCGTGCAGGGCCGTGGTCGAGTGGAACCGGCTTTGCGATTGGTGACAATGGAACGTGGTTGACCGCCCGCCATGTGGCGCTGGGGTGTGAGCGTTTGGGTGTGGTCAATGGCCAAGATCAAGAACTGGTGGCGGCCTCGCTCGCTTATGTCTCCAAGCGCGCCGATGTTGCCATATTGCGCACCCAAGGCGGTCCTGAGCCTTTGGCGTTAGACCTGAACGAAGACGACCTTCAAATCGGCGCCATGGGTTTTCATATTGGGTTTCCACAAGGCCAGCCGGGCGAAGTGGTTAGCCGGCTAATCGGGCGCGAATTAATGATCACGGAAGGGGCCTGGCGCGGGCGCGAAAACACCTTGGCTTGGGCCGAGGTTTCAAGGTCCAAAGGATTGCGCGGGACTTTGGGTGGGCTTTCGGGCGGCCCTGCGTTTGATTCCAATGGCAATGTGATCGGCATTACAATTGCGGAGAGTCTGCGCCGTGGGCGTGTGATCACCACAAGCTCAGACTCGATCATACATGCGCTCAAAGACGCGCGCTTAAGCCCCAAGGGTGATGCGATTGCCCCGCTTCGGGCGGACGACATCACACGCGTCGCCAATCGCGTACGCCGCGATCTCAAAGTTATTCAAATTGTCTGCTTGCCGCCAGAATGAGGCGTTAGAGGCTTTCGCCAATCCAGGCCGAGATGCGGCTTTTCGCCATCGCACCAACTTTGGTGGACACGACTTGACCGTCCTTAAACAGCATCATGGTTGGGATGCCGCGCACGCCATAGCGCGAGCCGGTGCCTGGGTTATCGTCAATATTCAGCTTGGCGACCACTAGCTGGCCAGCCATTTCCTCTGAAATCTCTTCGAGAGCTGGGCCGATCTGCTTGCATGGACCACACCATTCCGCCCAAAAGTCCACAAGAACGGGACCCGAAGCTTTCAGAACGTCCGTTTCAAAGCTGTCGTCGGTGATGGCGAGGGTTGGCATGGTGTGAACTCCAATTGGCTTGTTCCTTTAACTAGGCAGCCCAGCAATCACGCGCAAGGCGTCATCCAAAATTTGATCAGGTAATTCCATCAGGCGCGGTCCATCGGTCCACAATAGCGCACACCGAACTTTCTTGGTCGGCCAATTTCCCTGAAGCAGTGCGCGATAGGCGGCCATCTGGTTGAGATAGACTTGCGCCACGCCCTCAAGGGTCTGGGGTGGCGGCCGATTGGTCTTATAGTCCAGCACTAAGACTTCGGTCGGGGTCACAACCAAGCGGTCAACACTGCCATTCACGACCATATCGTCCGGCAGACCGGGCCCGCGCCCCACAATCGTCGCCTCCGCGCGACTTCCTGGCCCAAACAATGGCGCGAACGTCGGGTCGCGCAGCACGGCAAGTGTCTCGTCGACCATTTGATGACGCGTCTCTTCGCTTAAGTCCGCTTCGCGCGCCAAACGCCGTCGTGCACGTTCTTCCCAGGTGTCTTGCGGCACATCGGGCAGTCTCTGCAGCAATTCGTGGATCAAGCGCCCACGCAGAAAGCGGAGCCGCGCATCGGGTTGCAGCGGGGAGAGGGTGGCAGGTTCTGAGCCATCGGGTGCCAAAGCTGACGGCGCAATTCGTCGGGCGCGTTGCTTTTCGGCTGGCGGTGGCTGATCGATCCAAGCTGGAAGTGGGGAAGGCGCGGGCTGCAGCAGCGCGTCTGCTGGCAGGTCTCCGACATATTCTCCCCAAAGTTGGTAGGAAAAGGCATCGTCTGGCCCGGCTTGACCCTCAAGTTTTTGGCCCGGCCCCATCAGATTGAGCGCCTGTTCAAACAAGTCATACCAAGTATCTTTGGCCTTCTCGTCGGCATCATCTTTGCCAGTATCGCCCTTGTCTTTCTTTTGCTGACCGAAGTGGAAGCCACACAGGATCAGGAGATCGCGTGCCCGGGTCATTGCGACATAAAGGAGCCGCGCATCCTCCTGTTTTTCGGATGCTGTTTGATTGGCGCGGAGTTCAGCAAACGCCTCTGGGTCTTCTTTGGCGGTGGGTGACCACAAAAAGGCTTGGACATCCTGATCATAGTGAAAGCTTGTTTTGGTTGCGCCTCTTGGAGAAGTGGTTTCTGGCAAAATGACCACAGGGGCCTCTAGCCCCTTGGCGCCGTGGATAGTCATAACGCGGACGCCGTCACTGCCTTGCTCCATCTCGCGCTTTACGTCGGCTGCATCGGTTTCGATTGCGGCCAAGAACCCATGCAGATTGGGCGTTTCTGTTCGGCCATGACTGAGGGCGCGCCCCAAAAAAGCTTCTACCGGCTCGCGGGCTTCGTGGCCCAAGCGCTCAATCAACAGGGTCCAGCCGGTTTTGCCCTCAAGGCAGGGTCGCTCAAGGATCGAGGCGAAGAATTCATAAGGCGGCATATGGCCTGCGCGGCCCAGCACAGATTTCAGGAATGCCGCGACCAGAGCATGGGCTGGATCGGCGGAATGCTGAAGCCGTTGCCACAGGGAATGGCTGCCCCGATCCCAAGCCAGCGGGAACAGATGCGCGTCATCATCGACAAGACCACAAAACGCACCCTTCAGCACACAAGCGGTGTTGAAATCATCCTGCGGCAACAAGGCAAAACGGCCCAAAGCAATCAAATCCTGAATGGCCGGGTCTTCCACCAGTTTGATGCGGTCTGCCCCTGCCACGGGGACTTTGTGATATTTCAAGCGTTTGATGAGCTGATGGAAGAAGGGTCCACGCTTCTTCACCAAGATCATGACATCACCCGGGGTCATGGGCCTTAGGCCTTCTTTGGCTGGAATGGCAAAACCGCGGTCGAGGCGGGCTTTCAATTCCAGCGCGATCCGTTCGGCGAGACGATTCCGACTGCTGTCTTCACGCTCGATGTTGAGCGGGTGATCCCATGCGTCCGATTCAGGCGCTTTCTCGCCAGCGACTGTCTTCGGCCACAACTCTACCGCGCCTGAATGCTTGGTTCGAAAGGCGATGTGCTGGGTTGGAAAGGCGTATTTGCGTTCAAACGGTGGGTCCGCTGCGTCGGCCGCCGCAAGTGGCGGCGGGCCGCCGAGGGTCGTACACGCCCAAACTGCATCTACGGCATTGAGTATGGTTTGGCTGGAGCGGAAAGAGAGATCAAATTCGAGGCTACGTCTTTGGTCGGCCAATTCAGTCGCGCCCGCTTCAAAGCGGGCTTTTTCCTCTAAGAAGCGCTCGGGCTTTGCCCCTTGGAACGAATAGATGGATTGCTTTTCGTCGCCCACGATGAAGCGGGTTCTGGGTTGCGTTCTCGCTTCCTGCTCCAGCACGTTGAAAAGCGGCTCTAATAAGTCCCATTGCTGTGGGTTGGTGTCTTGGGCTTCGTCGATCAGAATATGGGCTAGGCCTGCGTCGAGCTTGAACAGCACCCAAGCCGCTGCCCCCTCCCCCGCCCGTAACAGGGCTGCGGTGCGGACCAAAAGGTCATCAAAGTCGAGGCCGCCGATAGCTTGTTTGGCTTTGGTCCACGCGGCCTTAAAGGCATAAACAGCCTGAGTGAGGGCAAGGGAGCGATGATAGGTTTCAACGGCACGCGCCTTTTCCTGGGCAGAGATAAAATTTGAAACGAGCGCCCCGTCGCTTACAAAAAGGCTGGTAACTGCAAATTCAGTCTCGAATTTCTTAGTAAGAAACCTTTCCCTTTGTTCGCCATCTGATTTCAAGACGATGGTGCGCCATGCCTGCCATGCCACTTCATGGTCACTGTCCTGCGCCAGACGGATCAACTTATTTGCCAGCTCTTTGTCTTTCGTGCCGCCAGTTTCCAGCCGCGCAGCTGCTGCAATCAAAGCGGCGCGGTCTAGATCATCCAAAGCTTCTTGTTGATAGGATTGCTTCGTACGGCTTGGATCGATTTGGAGTTCCGCTGCCAGCTGATCTGCGATCCCGGTCAGGTCTGGATTTATAGGTAAGTTTTGCCCCCCAGCGGACATGGCATCCAGGATCAGTCTTTGGTGGTCATCTTGGCTTGTTAGGCGGGCCACTTCCAAGAAAGCTGCAGGCGCTTTGGCATAGGCCTCATGAAACACTTGTGCTTGTAACGCTTTCGCTGCCGCATCCTCCAAAACCGTAAAGCCCGGCGGCACGCCGGCCTCCAAGGGAAAGCGCTGTAGGATCGTTTGGCAGAAGCCATGGATGGTCTGAATTTTCAGGCCGCCGGGTGTCTCCAGCGCTTTGGCAAACAAGGCGCGCGCGTTGGCTAGGAAGCTCGGCTCAATTTCACCCAGATCGGGGTCGAGTTTTTGCAGCGCGCTGGTGAGTTCTTTGTCGGGCGAAATGGTCCAAGACCCCAAGAGCCCATACAGTCTGGTCTGCATTTCGGCTGCAGCCGCCTTGGTATAGGTGACGGCCAAAATCTTCGCGGGGTCAGAGCCGCGGAGAAGCAGGCGTGCGATCCGGTCGATGAGGACTTTGGTTTTGCCCGCCCCTGCATTTGCGCTCGCCCAGACAGACAATTCAGGCGTTGCGGCAATCGCTTGGTTTCTGCCGGTGAGTTCAACGATGGCGCGGGTCATTCGCTGTCCTCCGCATTGGCCCACTCGGCCCGTCGGGACAGTCGGTCGACGGGATCGTCATAGGTCACCTTTTTGAGCAAGCTGACACGTGGTTTGGGCAAATAGGCGCGGTCAGGGTTATGATAGAGCGCGGAAAGCTTTCGCAGCGTGTTTTCTGCCCGTTCGACAAGCTCTGGTACACTGGTTTTACTGTGGACCGCAGGTTCAACCTTTGGGCTGCGACCACCCACATGGATATGGCGCAAGTCACTGGGCATGCTGGCGGCGAGACCTTCAAAGCCGCCATTGGCAGCAATCAGCGCGATGACGGGTAACTGGATGCCAAACATGGCGTACACTTCAGTGCTCGAGGGCGGTTTGCCACTTTTGAAGTCAAGGATTTCGGTGCCGTCTGGCCCGATATCTACCCGGTCTGCCCGTGCCATTATGGTGAGGTCGCCTTCGGGCGTATCGAGTGTCAGGCTTCCTTTTTTCTCGACAATCGGCCGCCAGCCAGCCAAGAGGCGCGGCATTTCCACTTCGACCGCAAAAGCAATGGTGGGCTCTAAGCGTGCCAGTTCAACGGCAAGACTGGTTTCGTCGTATCCGGCTTCACGCAAAGCGGTATCGAATGCCTGATGAAGGGCATTGGCGGCGTCGTGTGGTGGATGATCATACCAATCTGCAATGACTTCAAAGCCTTTGTGGATCGCGCTACCGCGCACACCCGCGCTGATCGGACCCCCTAAGGGATCAAGGGCGCGCAAATTGAGGACTTTTTCGACATAGGTGCGATAGGGATCGCGGATCCAAGTTTCAATCTGTGTCGCATGGAAGCTGCGTGGTCGGGCATGCACGGGTGGTTTTGGAGCGGGAATGGCCTTGGTGGGCTCAAAAACGCGGTTAGGCGCGTGCGCCCGCAATCGCGACTGCCAGTCTGACCCATCCGCCAGAACGTTAGCGGCATCTTTTTCGCCCAAAGCCCCTGCAGCAAGCGTCTTCAGTCGCCAAAGCCAACGCGATGGCACCGCTGGCGCGTCCTTTCGGCGGGCAGAGCGTGTCAGCAAGACACGAGGTGCGGAGGCAAATTGGGCGAAGTCATGCGCGGAAAGCCCAATGCGGGTGTCGGGCGAGGGCAGCCCCAAATGCTGGCGCATGGGTCGCGACAAGAAGGGGTCGGGTGCAGCAGGCTGTGGCCAGACACCCTCATCAAGCCCGGCCAAAACCACTTTATTGAACTGCAAGAGCCGGGCTTCCAACGGGCCTAGAATGGAGATGCGCGGGTGGGTTCCACGCGGGCGGACGACTAGGTCTTCCATCAAATGATCCAACGTCCGACCAATCGCTTGGGGCTGGATCGGAGGAAAAAGCAGGCCATGCTCCATGAGGGAGGCAAAGAAGCGCGCCGCAGACTCACCCGCCTCTCCCCGCCAGACAATCTCGGCACCTTTTTGCGCTTCGGTTGCAGCCAGCGCCTCGGCCAAAGTGGCGATGGTCTGTGCGCAGTCGGGCAGGGAGCCGCTGAGTTGCCCGGTTTGGGTTAGGAGCTGGTCGAGCTTTTGAAGCAAGACGATACCGTTCTGCTTTTCAACCGGTTGGCCATTGACCTGCATCGCATGCCAATAGGCGGGTTTTAGGGCCTCAAGTTGCTCAATTAATTGGGGCAGAGTTCTGGCTTTGCGGGGTCCACGGAGAATGCCCGTCTCAATAGCGGCTGCACAAGCGGCGACGTGCTCTCGGGCAAGGCCAATTGACGTCAAAGGATGGCCAAGGAGTGCGCACAGCAAAACTGGGTCGCTGGGGTCCTGGCTCCATTGCATGACATGTCGCAAGAAGCTGCCGATGCTGGTATCGCTGATTGGCCGACCGGATGACACGTCAACTTGAATATCCCAACGCTGCATCTTGGCCGCAACGCGGCGCGCGATCTCGGCGCTTGGGGTGACGAGGGCAACGGTTTGATCGGCGGTTTCCAGCGTTTCGCGTAATTCGTGTGCAATCAAGCTGGCCTCTTCCTCTTCGCTCGCCGCTTCGATCAGCGTGAGGCCTTCAAGGCCAGCGATAATATTAGCCGGCCCAAGGTCCTCGATCCGCGAGGGCCAGTCCGCGGTTGAGGCTTGCGGCGTCAGGGCTTCATTGATGACGAGGCGGCGTTGGGCGAGTGCAATGGGTTCCACGACACCCGGCAGCACTCGAACATCGTGGCGTTCGATCCCGATAGCCTCAATGGCTTCAGATAGCGCCCGCTGAGGATGTTGGTCGTCATGGCGCGCTGCTATCCAAGCCTCGCCGGAAATATGGGTGTCGAGACCGGGCAAAACGACCATGCCTTGCGGCAGGCGGGCGATCAGCTGCATCAGTTTGCGCGTGACCGGCATAGAGCCGGTTGAACCTGCCAGCACAATGGTTTGCTGTGGCGGTGCTGCGCGCCATTTGTCCACCATGGCTTCGATGTTGCGCCGCTGTTGCACACCGGGATCGACCTTGTTCACGCTGGTGAGATAGGCCGGCCAAGCTTCGGTGACGATCGTCAGAAACGTGGTGGATTGTTCCCAATGCTTGGCCAACTCATGTTCACTGACCAAAGTCGATAGTTTGGACCAGTCAAAGCTTTCTGTCCCACTGGCCATCATGGCGGCGGAATCCAATAGGTCGGCCAAGGCATCGGCGGCGAGGAGGGCAGAGACGGGGTCAGATGACCAATCCGACTGGACACCACGGGCTTGGATCAGACGGGCTAAGATGAGGCGACGCGCCAGCGGGTCGATGGCGGGTGCTTGGTCCAAATCGTCGCCAAACTCACCAAGACCTGCATCTTCAGGATTAAGGTCTCCCAAGGTGCGGATACGCGGCAGCAGCGTCGCCGTCTGAGGGCTGCAGTTTAAGAATGCCTGCGCAAGTCCGCGCGCCGCCCGTCTCGTGGGCAGGACAATGATCGCATCGGAGAGCGCAAATGGCGTCTCATCCCGGGAAAGGGCTTCCACCAATGTGCGCGCAAGCACGTCCAGAAAAGAGACGGCCGGGGGGATGGTGAAAACCCGTGGTGTCGGCGTCTCAAATAAGTCGCGCATAAAGGTCCGTCCATCCTGAAATTGGTTCTCTGATAACTCTAGTCTAACTCGCCCCTACGACATCTTTGGACGCAGCCTGAAGTTCTAGGATCGAGGCCTTTAATGTTTCCTGAAATGCTTTTCGCCAAACGGGCAGGGATTGGGCTTCTGCCGCCGCTTTGTTGTAAAGGATGGCGCGAGACGAGGAGACGACGCCGCCTTCATGACCGTTAGGGCCGGGCACCAGCCCCGCGAGCGCGTCCTTGGCTGCCCCGCCTTGCGCGCCATAACCTGGCACGAGGAAGAGAGTGCCCGGAAGAATTGTCCGCAATCTTACGGCTTCAGAAGGCCAAGTTGCGCCGCATACCACCATCAGAGATGAGAAGCCCGATTGGCCCATCAGCTCATCTTGAAGGCTAATCAATTGTTCGCCGACTCGGACCCAGAGGGGTGCGCCTGAGCAGTCAATATCCTGAAAGTCCTTCGCGCCTGGATTGGAGGTGCGCACGAGGACGGCGATGCCTTTGTTGTTCGCTTTAGCGGCGTCGGCAAAAGGTTGGAGGGAGTCGAGGCCGAGATAAGGATTAACCGTCAAGCAGTCACATGGCGTTGGCGCTTGGGCCCCTAGGAAGGCCCGAGCATAGCCTTCCGCCGTTGACCCAATATCGCCACGCTTGGCATCCATCAGCACCAGAAGGCCTTGATCGTGGGCGAAGCGGGCGAGCTTGGCTGTGAGCGCGACACCGTCAGCGCCCCAAGGTTCAAACAAGCCAATCTGGGGCTTCACAATCGGGACTTGGCCAGAGACTTCCTCGATTACAGCGCTGAAGAAACGCTCGAGCGTTTCGAGCTCACCCTTTGGGCCAAAAATGGCTGGGATTAGGTCCGGGAATGGATCAAAGCCAACGCACAAAGGCGTCGCGCGCAAGCGGGTTTGTTCGGTTAGGCGGTCGCCGAAAGTGGTCATGATTTTTGTTTAGGCGATCTAAACTGCTTTGCCCAGCGGGCAGGGAAGCCTTATAAAAGTTTTTGCGGCAGAGACCCTTCATGCCGCAACAGCCAGTGTTTTCGCTCCATGCCGCCGCCATAACCGGTGAGTGTGCCATTTGCACCAATCACGCGATGACACGGCACAATCAAGGCGATGGGGTTGGCTCCATTGGCAAGGCCAACCGCGCGCATGCCTTTGGGATTGCCGATTTGAGCTGCGAGCTGGCCATAGCTTAATGTCTTGCCGGCCGGAATAGTCTGCAGGGCATGCCAGACGGTCTGCTGGAAGGAGGTGCCACCCATGGCGACGGGCAAAACTTCTAGCGCACCAATGTCGCCATTGAAGTATGCAGCAATGGCCCCATGATAGGCTGCTGGTGGCGCTTCCTCTGAAATAGAGAAAGTCGTTTTGGGGTAATGGCGCACAAGCAGTTTGTCCATTCGAGCCTGATGGTCGACCCACTCAAACAGACGGACCCGTTTCGCATCGTCCAACAGCAACATCATCGGGCCGGTGGGCGTTTCAAGATGGCTAAGCGTTAGCTTCATGCACGTGGTCCTACGATAAGTGGTTTTCTAAGAACAGGGTCTGAGGCAATCGGATCGATTTGGCTAGCGGTTTTCGGACCTGTTCCTATGTGTCGAACATGGACTTTAGTGATGTCCGAATTCCGCTAGACCTAAGGCGTGCCGACTGGCATGAGGCGTTATGAACCTTGATCAAGATGCCTGCTATGCCATCATTTCCGCTCGCGATAGCCGCTATGATGGACGGTTCTTTACCGCTGTGAAGACGACGGGGATATATTGTCGCCCCGTTTGTCCTGCTCGCCTGCCTAAACGCGAGAATGTGGTGTTTTGTGCCTCGGCCGCCGTGGCCCAAGAAGCAGGTTTTCGGCCCTGCCTGCGTTGCCGTCCAGAGACTGCGCCCGATACGCCGGCTTGGCGTGGCACGTCCAGTTCGGTTGGGCGGGCTTTGCGTCTGATTGAGGAAGGGGCGCTGGATCGTGGCAATGTCGAGCAGATGGCGTCCCGTCTCGGCTTAGGCGATCGACAGCTACGGCGGCTATTTCTGAAACATGTTGGTGCAAGCCCTGTCAGCGTGGCGCTGACGCGCAGACTGCTTTTGGCAAAGCAATTGTTGCACGAAACCGATTTGAACATCACCCAAGTCGCGCTGGCTTCGGGCTTTGGCTCAATCCGCCGGTTCAATGAGGCGTTTCAGGAGGTCTTTAAAGTCCCGCCGTCGTTCTTGCGGCGTGAGATCGGCGTCGAAGCCCCCGCCGTTCCAACAGCCGATATTCACCTAAAACTACGCTATCGCCCACCTTATGATTGGGCCGCCATGGCCGACTTTATGAAAGCACGGCTCTATCCGGGCGTGGAGACGTTTGACGGTGGCGTCTATCGTCGGAGCCTAGTGATTGAGGGTCAGATTGGTTTGGTAGCCGTGTCGCAAGGCAAGGGAAACTGGTTGGATGTGCGGGTGAAGCTGCAAAACTTGACTCTATTGCCCAAAGTTATTGCGCGGGTTCGTGAAGCTTTTGATTTGGCGGCAGATCCCGAGGTGATTGGTGCGCATTTGGCTGAAGATGAGGCTTTGCAGGATTTGGTGCGGCTTAGACCCGGATTGCGGGTTCCCGGCGCGTTTGAGCCTTTTGAAATCGGAGTTCGGGCAATCCTTGGTCAACAGATTACCGTGACCGCTGCGATTAAACTTGGGGCGACTTTGGTGTCGTATCTTGGTGAGGCCTTGCCCAGTGACTGGTCGCAACAGGGCGGTGTGTCCCGCTTATTCCCGTCGGCGGAGGCGATTTTGGCGTCGTCTTTGGATTTTTTGGGCATGCCACAAGCGCGCGTGCGTTGTCTCAAAGCCTATTGTGCGGCTTTCTTGGCAGAGCCTGATTTTTTTGGCGTGGACACGCCCGAGGTTGTTTCCCGCCTGCGGGCTATTGCCGGGATTGGCCCTTGGACGGCTAGCTATGTTGCGCTTCGGGCGCTGCGGGACCCTGATGCTTTTCCGGCAGAGGATGTGGCTTTGGCGCGCGGGATGATACAGGCAGATGGCGCGCGGCCTACCCGAGAATCGTTAGAGCAACGGTCACAGGTTTGGCGGCCGTGGCGCGCTTATGCCGCCCAGCATATTTGGACCGAATTGGCTTCAGGATAAATTTTTGGCTTAGGCGGCCATAACCTTTTCCACTTCTGCGACGAGTTCACGCAGATGGAAGGGCTTGGATAGGACTTTTGCTTTGGACGGCGCTTGGTTGGCAGGATTAAGCGCTACTGCTGCGAAGCCTGTGATGAAGACAATCTTCATGGCTGGATCGACTTCGGCAGCACGCCGCGCCAGCTCGACGCCATCTACGCCTGGCATTACAATATCAGTCAGAAGCAAGTCGAAACCCATGGCATTTAAGGCTTCAAGCGCCTGATCGCCGTCTGGGAAGTCTGCAACAATATGGCCTGCTTTGTTAAGCGCAGCAGCAAGGAACGTCCGCAGGGAATCGTCGTCTTCTGCCAAGAGAATTCTCGCCATTGTGGCTGTGCTCCGTTAGTTGTGGGCCTATATCTGCCCCAATATGGTGAAGGCGAGGTTGACAAGTCTGGTTCGGCAGCAATTTTTGCACAGGTTACTGTATGAAATTGTAGTGGGGGCAGGCGGCGCTTCGGTGCTTGCTTTCGTTTCCCGTGTGGCGGCGCTAAAGGATTGATATGCGGGAATGGGGCACTGCGACTGGCTATCAACGCGATGAGGCGGGGGATGTCCCCGCATCACGGCCGCCTGCTTACCGTCTGTTTCGACCTTTAAGTGATAAGGCTGGCGTGATTGTCTGTTGTCCGCACTCTGGTCGTTTTTATCCCGAGGACCTGTTGAGCGCATCAAAGTTGGATCGGCTGGCTCTGCGTCGTTCTGAAGATGCCTTTGTGGATGAGTTGTTCGCCGCTAGCCCAGGGCTTGGCGCATCTTTGCTGATGACCGACTTTGCTCGTGCTTATGTCGATCTTAACCGTGGTCCAGAAGAGCTTGATCCCGAATTGATTGAAGGCTTGCCACAGTCAGATCGACGGGTTCCTTCCCCTCGTGTTTTGGCTGGATTGGGCGTCATCCCGCGGACCGTTGGGGACGGCATTGAGATTTATGCGGGTCGATTGTCTTTCGAGGCCGCGCAGGCGCGCCTGAGCGAGGTTTATGCGCCGTGGCACGGGGCAATCGAGGGTTTGATTGACGGGGCAAAGCAGGCGCTTGGCCACGCTGTTGTTCTAGATTGCCATTCGATGCCCGCGTCCGCGTCTGGCTCGCCGGATAATGATATTGTATTGGGCGATCGCTTTGGTGCCTCTTGCGCGCCTGTTTATATGGCGGAGGCCTTCTCTTATCTTCGGTCTAAGGGTCTCCGTGTGGCTCGCAACAATCCCTATGCGGGTGGCTATGCGACGGAACGCTATGGGAAACCGGCTCTAAATCAGCATAGCTTGCAGATTGAGATCAATCGCTCTCTCTACATGGTTGAAGGGGCGATGAGTAAGCGGGCCGCCTTTTCTCAGGTGTCGGAGGTGCTCGCCGGGTTGGTTATGCGTCTTGTTGCGGTGGCAGAGGCAAAAGCCGCGCGTTAAAGCGGTTGAGACAGTAAGTAAGCCAAAAAAAAGGGCCGGGCACGAGGCCCGGCCTTATAGGTGTTTGGGAGGAAACGCCCAAAAAGGGCAGGGACGCCACAGCATCCATGAGCCTATTTATCTCGCACCTGCGAAATTTTCAAGGTTTTTTGCACTGATAAATTTGTGATTGGCTTAATTTTCGGAGAAAAAGAGCTGTAAATAATTGATAAATCGGGATTTTATATATATTGCACTGCAGCATTGCAAAATTGAGTAGCTTTGCAAATAGACCCTTTTGGGGCCTCTTTGGCTTGATTAAGCGTTCCGATATCCCTTATGTGGCCCAATATGAGGCCAAGTTGCCAGTTTTTTGCCTTTTGAAGGGTCATCAATGTCGTATTTAGCGCTGGTTCGTCACGGACAATCACAATGGAATCTGGAAAATCGGTTCACTGGGTGGATGGACGTGAATTTAACCGCGGAAGGTGAGGCGCAGGCCCGCAAGGCGGGTCAGCTTTTGAAGTCATCCGGTGTCGGCTTCTCACGCGCTTTTACATCGCTTCAGACCCGCGCAATCCGGACCCTTTGGTTGGCGCTGGAAGAAATGGATTGTTGCTGGCTGCCCGAGGAAAAGAGCTGGTGTTTGAATGAGCGTCACTATGGCGCTTTGACAGGTCTCGATAAGGCGGAGACTGTTGCGAAACATGGCGAAGAGCAAGTGCGCATTTGGCGTCGCTCTTATGATGTGCCGCCGCCACCGCAATCAAAGTCTGACCCGTTCCACCCATCGCATGATCTTCGTTACAGCCATGTGCCGGCGGGAGCTTTGCCAGATGGGGAGAGCCTCGCCATGACTTTGGCGCGTGTGCTGCCTTACTGGTCAGCCAGTGTCGCGCCGCACCTGGCGCAGGAAAACCTTGTTATTTCGGCGCATGGGAATTCTCTCCGCGCCATCATCAAGCATTTGTTCGGCCTTGATGAAGCGCAGATCATGGAAGTCGAAGTTCCGACTGCCAATCCTTTGTTGATTGAGCTGGATGGAGCCTTAAAGCCTATCTCTGCCAAGTATCTGGATGCTAGCCGGGCGCAGCCCTTGCCCGTAATCCGCTAAGACGATGCAAGAGCCGCTGGTAGAGTGGTCGCAGGCTGACATAGCTTTCATGTCTCGGGCGCTTGAACTTGCGCGCTCTGGGCTGGGTGAAACTCAGCCCAATCCCAGCGTCGGCTGCGTCTTGGTGCGCGATGATCTTATTATTGGTGAAGGGCGAACCCAAAGAGGCGGTCGGCCACATGGTGAAGCGATGGCCTTAGCCATGGCTGGCCCATATGCTGTTGGCTGTCATGCCTATGTGACGTTGGAACCCTGCGCGCATGAAAGCGCGCGCGGTCCGGCCTGCAGCGCGAGCTTGATCGATGCGGCAGTCGCGACCGTGACCATCAGCGTGCTTGATCCAGACCCTCGGACACGCGGCATCGGCGTGGCGCGGCTTCAAGCTGCTGGTGTTGACGTGCGCCTTGGTCTGTTGGAGGCCGAAGGACGAGTTCAAATTGCTGGCTTTGACAAGCGGCTTCGCACGGGGCTTCCCTGGGTGCATGTCGGCATAGATGATGGTGCGTTTGATGCCGTCCTCTCGACGGTTCCGTCAGGCGGCCTTGCACTTTATTTTACAGAGGCCGGACAGCAGGGCGTGATGCGGCTGTGTTTGCCGACTGGGTCCCCTGCGGCATTGCAGGCGACGGCCCTTAATTTAGTCGATTCTTTTGACCGGACTTAGCGCGCAATTGCCGTAAGCTTCCGGCACAAGTCGTCTAACTGTTCCAGACTGCGATAGTGGATCGTCAAAGCGCCACCTTTATTGCCCTTGTGCGCAAGGCTGACATCTAAGCCCAAAGCGGCGGACAGGTCGTGTGCTAGGGCTTTGGAATCGGCGTCGCCTTGATCGTCGCGGATGCTGGTCGCGCTGCCTCGTGTATTTTCGCTCTTGGTTCCGAGCCTTTCGGCATCTCGGACACTTAAGCCGCGATCAATGATCGCGCGCGCGGCAGCTAAGGGGTCTGGCGCGCTGATGATGGCCCGCGCATGACCAGCGCTGAGCTCGCCTGAGCGAACAAGGTCCTTTACAGATTCGGGCAAGGACAGGAGCCGGACAGTATTGGCGATGTGCGCCCGGCTTTTACCGACCGTGTCTGCGATGGCCTGTTGGGTGCGGCCAAAACGCTCTGCCAATTGTTGAAACGCGAGCGCTTCTTCGATGGGGTTCAGATCGGCGCGCTGAACGTTCTCGACGATGGATACTTCCAGTGTCGCTAGATCATCAAATGTGCGTACCAAGGCTGGGACGACATGTAAGCCCGCCAATTGCGCGGCGCGCCAGCGCCGTTCACCGGCGACGATCTCATAACGGCCTGATCCGTCATCGAGTAGCCGCAGCAATAAAGGCTGAAGAATGCCGTGTTGGCGAATGGAATCCGCCAAGGTTTGCAGATCGTGCTCGTCAAACTGCCGCCGCGGCTGTTGTGGATTGCGAACAATCAGATCGAGGCCAATCTCACGCGTGCCGCCGTCTGCGCCGCGTTCTTCGGTTGGGCGCTGGGTTTCGGTGTCGCCCAAAAGGGCAGACAAGCCGCGGCCAAGGCCACGCGCAGGGCGATTGTCAGCTTTGCTTGGGGCTTTCGGGGCTAAATCGGCTTCGTCGCTCATGCTGCTAACCTTGTGCGTTCGCGTTGCAGGACCTCGCTCGCCAAGCGCATATAGGCTTGGCTGCCAGAGCATTTATGGTCGTAGAGAAGTGCAGGCTTGCCAAAAGATGGCGCTTCAGAGATTCGCACATTGCGGGGGATGACGGTCGCATAAACCTTATCACCCAAATGGGTGCGGACATCCATTGCTACCTGGTCGGACAAATTATTGCGTTGATCATACATGGTCAGCACAATGCCTTGGATTTCGAGGGCGGGATTAAGCGAGCCTTTGACCAAATCCACGGTGCGCATCAATTGCGTGAGGCCTTCAAGCGCAAAGAACTCGCACTGTAGAGGCACTAACACGGCATCGGCGGCTGTCATCGCATTGATGGTGACGACATTGAGCGACGGTGGGCAGTCAATCAGGATGAAATTATAATGCACACCATCGCCACGGCTGATGTCGACCCGGTGGCGGGCGAGGGCATCCCTTAGGCGGAAGGCCCGGTTCGGTGCTTGCGACAATTCCATCTCGACGCCCGCGAGATCAACGCTAGCCGGTATGACCGCAAGATTAGGAATGCGAGTTGGAATAGCAGCTTCAGCAAACGAGGCCTCGCCCATGATGACATCATAGGAAGTAAGCTTGCGTGCGGCTGCGGACACACCCAAGCCGGTGGACGCATTGCCTTGCGCATCAATGTCGAGGATCAGAACAGTCTCGCCCACTGCGGCGAGCGCGGTAGCGAGGTTGATCGCTGTGGTGGTTTTGCCAACACCGCCCTTTTGGTTTGCCACAGCAATGACGCGTGTCTTTTTCATAGTTGCGTGGACCCTGTTCTGGCTTGGCACTCGGTGACTTCGACAATGCAGCCTCGTGCATCGCTGACCGATGGATGGATTGTCGACTTAAACAGCCAGTTTGTCGAGGCCTGCGCAAGCTCTCCAGACACTTCTTCCCCTTTTGGAAACAGTGCTTGCGTCTGGGGGCCTTGCCACGGATCCGCATAGGCGAGCAGACGGTCAAGCGCGGTAAAGGCCCGTGCGGTGATGATGTCGACTGGATGCGGGGTGACATGCTCCAGCTTGTCGTTGATGATCTCTACTTTTACCTGCATGGCTCGTGCCGCTTCCCTCAGGAAGCCGCAGCGCTTGGCGCTGGCCTCGATCAGCGTAACGTGTGCGCCGTCGTGTGACTGAACTAGGGCTGCAATAACAAGTCCAGGGAAACCAGCTCCTGAACCAAAGTCGACCCAGGTTCTTGCGTCAGGGCGAGCGAGCGGCAGTAATTGAGCGGAATCCAGTATGTGACGATCCCAGAATGCCGCGAGGGTAGATGCTCCGACAAGATTGATCCGGGGTGCCCATTTGGTGAGTATGGCTTGATAGGCCTCAAAACGTTCGATGGTTTCACGTGAAACACCATAGTCAGACACGAGTAGTTCTTGGACGTCCAAGGCGGCCCGACTGGTTTCTAAGTTAAGCGGACGCACGGGAGCTGACCCCTCGACGAACATGGGCCAGAAGGGCGGTGAGCGCCCCGGCCGTCATGCCTTCAATCCGCGACGCTTGCCCAAGCGTGGTCGGGCGAACGGCCAACAGTTTCTCGCGCGCCTCATTGGAAAGCCCGCCAATGGCGCGGTAGTCGAGATCTTGGGGAAGCTCCAAATCCTCATCACGTCGGAAGGCCACGATATCGGCTTGCTGGCGATCCAGATATCCCGAGTAAACCGCTTCGGTCTCCAGTTGGGTAAGGGCGCGGGCGCTCATTGCCGTAAGGTCTGGGAAAATGTCCAACAGGCGCGGTAAACCAATCTGAGGATGGGCGATTAACTCCAGCACACTGCGCTTGCGGCCATCCTGATTGACAGGCAAACCAAGCTTGGCGGCCTCGGTCGGTGTGATGGTCGTTTCAGTTGCATAGGCACGCGCAGTCGATATCTCGCTGAGTTTCTCGGTAAAGGCTTGGGTCCGATGTGCTCCGACCAAACCAAGCGAGATGCCAACCGGCGTCAGGCGCTGGTCCGCATTGTCTGCACGCAGAGTCAGGCGATATTCCGCCCGAGACGTAAACATCCGATAAGGCTCCGAAACACCGCGCGTAATCAAATCATCGATCAAAACACCGATATAGGCTTCATCGCGACGGAAACTCACTGGTGAAAGCCCGCCCACCCGCCGCGCCGCATTAAGACCGGCCATCAAGCCCTGCGCAGCCGCTTCTTCATAACCGGTTGTGCCGTTGATCTGCCCAGCCAAATAAAGGCCGGGGACCGACTGAACGGACAGGTCAGAACCCAAGGCACGGGGGTCGACATAGTCATATTCAATCGCATAGGCATAACGCATGATCTCAACCCGCTCGAGACCGGGGATCGTCCGCATGAAGGCTGCTTGAACTTCCTCTGGGAAAGAGGTCGAAATGCCATTGGGATAAATGGTCGGATCATCCAAGCCCTCAGGCTCTAGGAAGATTTGGTGGCGATCCTTGTCAGAAAAGCGGACAATCTTGTCCTCAATGGACGGGCAATAGCGCGGCCCCCGACCTTCAATCGCCCCGCCATAGACAGCCGACAAATGCAGATTGTCGCGAATGATTTGGTGGGTCGCCTCATTCGTCCACGTGATCCAGCAGGGAACTTGTGGTGTGGTGATGCTTTCGTTCAAGAAGGAAAAGGCGGTCGGTGGCTCATCCCCCGGCTGTTTCTCGCAGACACTGTAGTCAATGGTGCGGCCATCTAGCCGCGCCGGCGTCCCTGTCTTAAGTCGACCCATCGGCAAGCCAAGCCGATAAAGCGTTTGTGCCAGTCCAATTGCCGGGGCCTCATCGATACGGCCCGCCGGCCATGTCTTTTGCCCCAGATGGATCATGCCGTTTAAGAATGTGCCGGTCGTCAGCACAACCGCGCCTGCTTCGATCCGGTCGCCATTGCCTAGGATAATCCCGCGACATGTCCCATCAATCAGGATCAAATCTTCAACCGCTGCACTCAAGATCGACAGATTGTCTTGAGCAGTCAGGATTGATTGGATGGCTTCACGATACAGTTTGCGGTCGGCCTGCGCGCGCGGACCCCGAACCGCAGGGCCTTTTGAACGATTGAGCATCCGAAATTGGATACCCGCGGCGTCTGCGGCTTGGCCCATGATCCCGTCGAGTGCGTCAATCTCACGAACGAGATGGCCTTTGCCGAGGCCTCCAATTGCCGGATTACATGACATTTCGCCAATGGTCGTGGCGTTATGGGTTACGAGAAGCGTCCTTGCGCCGACGCGCGCGCTTGCGGCGGCAGCTTCACAGCCCGCGTGTCCGCCGCCAATGATAATGATGTCGTAAGCGCTATGTGCCAAAATCTTGCCTCTGAGTGGGGCGGCCTACATAGCGAAACTTCACGCACAGGTCGACTCATCCGCTCAGAGCTGTTTCACGTGAAACGAGCCGCTGGGCCTCGCCCTACTTCCCAATGCAGAATTGAGAGAATAGCCGGTCGAGCACATCTTCCATGTCCACCCGTCCTGTGACACGCCCCAAAGCTCGCGCCGCCAAGCGCAAGTCTTCTGCGACAAGCTCGGGGGCATGTACGGAAGCAGTCAAGGCCCGATCCAATGCCCCAATCCCTTCTCGAACAGCCTCTTGATGGCGAAGTCGGGTTAGAGGTGCTGATTCAGATTTGCCAAGGTCGGCTTGGGCGCGCTCGGTGATGATAGATTCGAGGTCGTCGAGCCCTTGACGCGTGACGCTGGACACGGCCAATCCGACTCCGGCTTGCTCAGTCCAATCTAGCCGATCTGCTTGCCCGAGAAGCCAGAGGTCGCCCGCCTTCATCAGGTCAGTAAACTCCATCATGTCCGCATGATCGGTAATCAGGGCCAGCCGCAAGTCCGCCTCGGCCGCACGCCCGCGAGCACGACGTACCCCTTCGGCCTCTACAAGGTCGTCAGACTCACGTAACCCCGCCGTATCGGAAATCAGAATCACCATTCCGCCAAGGACTAAGCGCACTTCGACAATATCGCGGGTGGTGCCAGGGATGGGTGAGACAATCGCGGCTTCGCGACGCGCTAATTGATTGATAAGGCTCGATTTCCCAGCGTTTGGCTTGCCAACAATGGCGACCTGATAACCTGTGCGCACCCGCTCTGCACGCTGAGACTCTGCCAGATAGGATTCAAGGCGAGCCTTCAGGCTCTCAATACGCTGGCGTGCGCGTTCGCTTAGGCCGGGCGGTAAATCCTCATCGGGGAAATCGATATCGCCTTCAGCGTCGGCGAGGCAATCAATTACCGCTTCGCGCCAGCGATCCACTTCATTGGCCAGCTCACCTTCCATTTGTCGAAGTGCTTGGCGCCGCTGGGCCGCCGTTTCGGCATCAACGAGATCGGCCAAGCCTTCCGCTGCCGTAAGATCCATCTTCCCATTTAGGAAGGCCCGCCGACTAAACTCTCCTGGCTCCGCGAGGCGGACGCCTGCAATTCCCAAACAAGCTTCCATTGTGTCGCGCACTACCGCACGACCCCCGTGGACATGCAGCTCTAAAACGTCTTCCCCAGTGAAGCTTCTTGGTTTTGGAAAATAAATGACGAGCGCATTATCAATCGGATCATTGTCGAGATCGACCACCTTGGCCAGTTTTGCACGACGCGCTTCAGGTATGGTGCCGATCAATCGCTGGGCGACCGTTTCACAGGCTGGTCCGGATAAACGAAGGATGCTGACCCCGGCTGGTCCAGGCCCTGATGCAAGGGCCACGATGGTGGACGCTGTCACGAGGTCTTGTCGCTCGCGCTTTTGTCCGCAGTGCTTGTGGGCTTCGTGCCGACATCGCTGGTCGCCACCTTCAAGGCTGCGCCAACAAGGGCCCCAAATGCTTCGGTGGCCGCGCCGCCGAGGCCAGTCCAAGTCCGCAACATAGGTTCTACATCAACCATATTGCCGGTTTTCTCGATCTTATCCTTTGCAATCCCAACAAAGGCCTCTTGAATGGAGGTTAGGTTCGGCATGCCCAAAAGCTCGCGCGCTTCGCTTGGCGTCAAATCCACTTCAATACTGACTTTCATGCTACCTATCTCCAAATTGGCGGCCACACTTGGTTGACCGCAATGATCACCCGTCGTGGCTTTCCCAAAAGATAACAAAACCGATTGTCATCCCGTGGTCTTGCGACTAGGTCATAGCCGTAACAACCCCTCACTTGGGGCTCGACTTTGGCTAGGTCAAGCGAGGCGGCAATCAATTCTGATCTTTCGGAGGATACACATATGGGCGAGCATGTCACGATCAACGGACCAGATGGCGCATTCGCGGCCTATGTTGCCAAGCCAGCGCAAGCCAATGGCCGCGCTTTGGTGGTGATCCAAGAAATTTTCGGCGTCAATAAGGTGATGCGCGACTTGGCTGACACCTATGCCGCTCAAGGCTACCTGGCAGTCGTTCCAGACCTGTTCTGGCGGATTCAACCGGGTATCGATATTACTGACCAATCGCCAGAAGAGTGGCAACAAGCATTTGATTATTTTGGTAAGTTTAACGTCGACAAGGGTGTCGTCGACATTCAGGCAACGATTGATCATATTCGCCAAACCCACGCCACCATTGGCGCCGTTGGCTATTGTTTGGGCGGCCTGCTTGCCTATCTGACCGCGACCCGGACAAGCATCAATGCCAGCGTCAGCTATTATGGTGTGGGCATTCAGGATCGCTTGGCCGAGGCCACCGCAGACACCAAGCCGCTTTTGATGCATGTCGCCTCGGAAGATTCCTTTGTGAACAAGGAAGCCCAAGCCGCTATGAAGGCCGGGCTATCTGGCCACAAGCAAATCGAAATGCATGTTTATGAGGGGCTCGACCACGCTTTTGCGCGCGTCGGTGGGCAACATTTTGACGCCGCAGGTGCCGCGCTGGCGAATGAGCGGACCATGGCATTCTTCGCAGAGAACTTGTCATGATGCGTCAAATCGGCCTTTCTCGGCTGGGTGGACCAGAAGTGCTCGAATTGCGCGAGGTCCCGATCCCAAACCCTAAGCCCGATGAGATTCTGATTGAGATGGCCGCGTGCGGCCTCAATTTCATTGATACCTATCAACGTACCGGCCTTTACCCGATCCCTTTACCCTCCGGCCTTGGGCTTGAAGGGGCTGGTGTTGTTACCGCAATTGGCGAATCCGTGACTCGATTCGCGATTGGCGACCGCGTTGCCTTTTCTTCGGGCCCTTTGGGTGCCTATGCCGACTATGCGGCTGTGCCAGAGGGCCGCGCCGTCAAAGTTCCAGATAGCATTGGACTGGATGTCGCCGCCGGGATCCTCCTGAAAGGCTTGACCGCTGAATTTCTAATCCAGCGCTTAAGACCATTGAAGGCAGGGGACACGGTCTTATTTCACGCCGCAGCAGGTGGGGTTGGTCTCATTGCCTGCTCTTGGCTGGCCCATTTAGGTGTGAGCGTGATTGGTACTGTGGGGAGTGAGGCAAAAGCTGAATTGGCCCGCGAACACGGGTGCTCTGAAATCATCCTTTATCGTTCGGAGCCGATTGCTGAACGGGTCAGGGCGCTTACAAACGGCAAGGGCTGTGAAATCGTCTATGATTCTGTTGGTGCCGACACCTTGGTGGCCTCGCTCGACAGTACCGCGCGGCGCGGGTTGGTCGTAAGCTTTGGCAATGCGTCAGGGCCACCAGCGCCTGTCTCGCCGCTCGATCTATCGCGTCGTGGCTCGCTGTTCCTGACAAGGCCGACCTTGTTTGACTATGTGGCAACCACTCCAGAATTGGATCAAGCGGCCAAGGACCTTTTTGGCCTTGTCGAAAAAGGCGTGATCCGGCCGGTGATTGGCGCGCGATATCCACTTGAGCAGGCAGCCGATGCCCATCGCGCCTTGGAAGGGCGTCAAACCACCGGCGCTACAATCCTATTGCCTCGCGGCTAGTCCCAAGACTGAAGGCCGCCTCACTCGAAGGCGGCCTCTAGCTCCTCACGCAACACATAGCCGACACCCTTCTCATTATAGCGTGTGATCTCGGCCCATTTTCCAGTAGGTGTCTCGGTATAGCCCCAGACCTGAACCAAGGTCTTGGCCGGAAGTTCATCGACACGCGATGCCGCTGGATTGGGCTCCTCGCGCAACGTGATCGATTCCTGAACTGCTTTGGCTTTATAAGCGCCTGTCAGAACTGGACGGCGATCGGTATCAACTTCGGCCAAACGAATGAAACCTGTGTCCGATGGTGACACCATAACCATGGCCCAGCCATTCAACTCTTTGGTCAAAAGAACGTTGACCTCTGCGCCGCGCTCAAGTTTTACCAAGACGTTGCCGCCGGGCTTGATCTGATTCATGACAAAGGATGAAGCCCGCGCATAACGGACGTCTGGCTTTGGCTTAACGAACCAGTAAATCAGACCTCCTGTCGCCAGGAGTGCTAAGAGGATGGGAATTGAACGACCAAACAAATGCGGACGTTTTTGCTGGGCTAAATCAGACTCATCAGACATCAATACACACCTCACTTTAATGAGGCTCAATATGAAGTCCCGCAGAGGTTGTGTCTAGCCCTGCCCGTGGCGTTAGGACAGGTGCATCCTAAACGCCACGGCGACACGATTAGTCAGCTAGTAACTTTACCAAGTCGATCGCCTTCTGGCGTTGCTTTGAGGACTTAATTGCGGCAAAGGCGATTACCAGATCCGTCGCATCTGGGTTTTGCGCAATCAGGCTGAGGATAGAGGACTGTGGACCTTCCGCGCGCTCAGACTTAGGGACCAAGCCATATTGTGAGCCATCGACGCCTTCATAGAAATACTCTGGCCCAACACCCAGAACACAGGAAATCTGGAACAAACGAGACGCCGAAATCCGATTGACGCCGCGCTCATATTTCTGAAGCTGCTGGAAGGAAATGCCCAATGCTTGGGCAAGTTGATCTTGCGTCATATCGACAGCATCACGCTGTCGGCGAACCCGCTGAGCGACAAAGTGATCGAGGTCATCGGCCTTGCGGGGGTTTACGTTCTCTTTTGCGGACACTTCACATACTCCATTACTACGAACTTAGGTACCAGATGTGGCGATACGACGTTTTGGTGCCTGCGTTTCAGCAGGTGCCCTCTCGGTAACTTTGCCTGCCCCGAGCGGCAGGTTAGGCGCTTGAGCCCCAGTGAAGGCTGCAAACTCGTGAGGCGGTACGAATTCTCTGCGATACCAAGGCTTGGTCTTTTGGTCGAACACCGCCTCCAACCATTTCAGAACAACTTTGATCCGTGGAATTCGTTCAATGTCGCGGTGATAAACGAGGCTCAACTCCAGCGGTTCCACAGCATCGCCGACCATCACGAGCTCTGGATATAGGGAAGCCAGAACTGTTGGCATGCCCGCTATCCCAATGCCGGCCAAAACGCCCTCAACCACGGCGGCACTAGAATTTGTTTCCACCCGTCGGCGCGCAAGGTCCTGAAAGGCTGGCACTTTTCGAGGCATATTGGCAGTAAGTTTTTGCGCTGTATGGTGCAGAAACGGATGGCGAAGCGCTTCTTCTAGGGATTGCGGCATCCCATACAGCTCAAAGAAGGATTGGGTTCCGAATAATCCATAGTGGAAATAGGCTACAGGCCTGGAAACATAGCCTGGGACCGGCTCAGCATTGAAAACCAATGCGACCTCCGCGTCGGCTTCCAACGGATTATTCGGCCAGAGGCCACAGTCTAGCCGAAGGTCCAGTTTCGGATTTTCCCGCAACAAATGGGTCAAAGCGGGGGTCAAAAGATAGGCACCGACACCGTCAGAACAGGACAAAGTCACAGCCCCGATTGGCGAAGTCGCCTCAGAATCAAGGACTTCGCGCTCCATCTCCTCGATTTGGCTCTCGATCGTACGGACGCGAGCCAACGCCATTTCCCCAGCCTTGGTTAGCACCACCCCTTGCGCGGTTCGCCGCACAAGACGGGTATTCAGCCGGGCTTCCAATTGATCTAGGGCTCGAGAGACAGTTGAAGGGTCCACACGCAGGCTGCGCGCGGCCGCGTTCAGTCCGCCGCAGACTGCGACCGCATAAAAAACGTGAAGATCAGATAAGTCTGATCGGTGGCGGACGACTTCCTTCAAGTAGGGTCCCCTCAAGTAAGCAGCCACTCTATTGCAATTTTTCTGGCTCCCCAAGCTTTTTTTGCTGAGTAAATCTTGAGTCTACGACCAACAACGTCTCGCACACCTTGATCCATCGATCAATTGGCATGGTGTCTGACAAATGTGCAACCCCGGCGACCGAATGGTAAGCCCATAGTTAGGACCAGATGCAGCACAGTTTCGCCCGCACGAATTTGGAAGCTCGCAGCCCAATGTTGGGCCGAACAGCTGTCGAACGTATCGCGAGCGCGGCTGCAGACTTCCAAGTTTACGCGCTGTCTGGTTCGCGACTAATCGAAGGGCGATCCTTGGCGGTGGGTCTTGTTGGAGAGCCGATCGCCAGCCTCGAAACCATGAGCTGGGTTTATGAGCGCACGAAACTTGGTCTGATGGGGGTGACCCATGCGGGGCTCAACGGTGAACCAGACCCGACTGATTCAAGTCCCCTTTGTGGCCTCTTAGGAATCGTTCCCCTGACTTCCGCTGGTAATCAGGCCGTTCTGGCGGATGCGTTTAACGCTGTCAGCCCCGATCCAGCCCATATCTGTACCCTCGACGATGAACCCGCTGCTATTTTCGGCTGGGGCATTGCTGTATCTCGACACGAGGCGGCCCGCCTTTTGGTGAACCTTGGCTTGTTTATTTCTGAGCACATCGTTCCGGCAGCGGACTGGTATGCGCGTGCCGTCACCGATGATGGTGCTAGGCTTCTCATGGGCCGCTTGAATCTAAGTCTGTTGGAGGGAACTAAGATTGGCACGCTCCGCATGCCGTCGCATCACAAAATAGAAGCGTTTCTGTCGCAAACCAAAGGTGCAGCATGATCTCGACTTCTGGTTTGGCCGAACGATTGGTGCCTAGCAACGGACCCAAGTGGGAGATTCACGTTGCTCATCGCCTCGATGAGATCATGCAAGTAATCTCTCTCCGCGCCATCGCTTATATGCACGAGCAATCCTGCCCTTATGATGAGGAAATCGATGGCAATGACTTCGCGGGCGCAACCCATCTCATTGCCCGTCTGAATAATGAACCCGTTGGCTGTGTCCGGCTACGCTGGTTTGCGCATTTCTTCAAAGTTGAGCGGGTTGCTGTTCTTCCGCGCTATCGCAAGTCGGGCCTCGGCGCCGCCTTGTTGGATGCATCTTTCGAGCTTGGAGCCAAAAAGGGCTATGGCCATGCATTAGGCCATGTGGAGCCTTCAATCGTCGGCCTTTGGCAACGCGCTTGCGGCGTGAGCCCAAGACCCGGCCGCTCCAACCTCGCCTTCTCAGACCATGCATATGTTGAAGTCGAGAAATTCATCCCGGCACGTGACGACGCCATCCACGTGAATACCGACCCCATGATTTTGTTGCGGCCAGAAGGCGAATGGGACCACCCCGGCGTGCTGGACCGCTCCAACGAACGACTGATTCCAGTGCGAACAGCAAGGCAAGCCTAATGATGAATTCCCATAGTTATGCGTATCCGGGCCAAAAAAACCAACCACCTCCGCTGCTGATCTGCAACGATCTTGTCGTTGACGGACATTTGTCCGAAGAACCAGCTTCCTGGCGGACCTGCATTCACAACAGTGCCTTGATCCTGGCGACTGCCCGCAAGCAGGGATGGCAGATCGTCCATGTTTATCGCCAAGATCGGGCACCAAACCCGATTGCAAGTCTTCGACCCCAGCCAGAGGAGCCGGTCTTTCAATGCCGGGGGCCCTCTGCCTTGTCCTCTCCCGCTTTGCGTGACTTCTTGGTCATGAGCGGGACGGAGGAAATTATTCTGATTGGTCGCTCCATGGTGCCCTGCTGTCTGTCTACGGCGGTCGCCGCAGCAGATTTAGGCGTAGCGGTTAAATTGGTGGCAGATGCCGTGTCGCACGCCACCGCAGACGCCCATGATCCATCGCTCTCGATTGCTCATGCAGCCATGCGCCTGATCCCTCAATTTGCAACCATGACCAGCACAGCGAAGCTCTTGCAGCTTCAATCTAGCCTCAGTCTATTTGTTTCTGGAACTTGATATGACCATCTTTTCGATTGCTACGACTCTCAATGATAACCATCGCTCTAATTCCGGTTGCCGCCAAACCGCCAATGATGGCAGTTTACCGCAACTTCCAAGTGAACCAGTCTTGCGCGTGATGCGAACCGCGCTGCAATGCTTGGGTCCTCTGGGCCCCAGCGATGCAATGGTATTGTCGCGAATGTTAAAGCGTCTCTTTGAGATTGAGAGCGACGATGGAATCGTTGTCGCAATGGATCATGCTAAAGAACTCGTGGAAGTTCTTCAGCTACAACGGCGCGTCGCCCGCTAGATCAATGGGTTTAGCTTCTCGTGATGCGGGCTGCGCCACGGGCGCGCGGATCTGGGGCGATTCTGGGTTGACCATTGGCTACCTGAATGGCCGCGATATCGCCATTGTAGTTTTGCGCTTCGATCCGGTAACCGCGGCGCTCAAGCTCCTGCTTAAGATCCGCGCTTGCCGGTGCGTAGGGCTCTGTGAAGATGGTGTTCTCGGGCACAAGCTGATGGTGATAACGCGGTGCATCCACGGCAGCCTTTAAAGGCATCTTGTAGTCGAGCGCATTTAGCAGAACTTGGAATACGGTCGTAATGATGCGAGATCCGCCGGGCGAACCTAGCACCATGGCGGGTAGGCCGTCTTTCATCAAAATGGTTGGCGTCATGGATGACAGCGGGCGTTTGAACGGTTGGATCGAATTGGCGTCGCCACCAACCACGCCATATTGATTGGCAACACCGGGTTTTGCCGAGAAATCATCCATCTCATTATTGAGAAGGAAGCCCGCCCCTTCCACCACGACGCCCGACCCATACCAGCCATTGAGCGTGTAGGTGTTGGACACGGCGTTTCCGTCTGAATCAACGACCGAGTAATGCGTCGTCTGCGGCTTTTCGAGGCCTGGTTGAATTTGATCGATTGGCGAAGGGAACTCTGCTTGCACACCCTTCGCCCGCGCCTTGATGTAGTCAGCAGCCAGCAGTTTCGCCACCGGTACTTGGACGAAATCTGGATCGCCCAAATAGACAGCGCGATCGGCAAAGACGCGCTTCTCCAACTCCGCCAGCAAATGAATATAGTCAGCCGAATTATGCGCCACGCCGGCAAACAAATCGGCCCGCGCTTCCTTCATGCCTAACAATTGTAGCAAGGCAATCCCGCCAGAGCTGGGCGGTGGGGCGCTCACGACGTCATAGCCCCGCCATTTTGACGTGAGTGCGGTGCGCCAGACTGGGCGATAGGCTTCCAGGTCGGATAGGCTGATTAGGCCCTTCTCGACGCCTCGGTTCATTTGCGCCACGATTTGGGTCGCAACGCGCCCTTGATAAAAGGCAGCAGGCCCCCGCTGCGCGATCGCCTCCAGCGTGTTGGCAAGGTCTGGCTGGGTAAAGGCCTTACCTTCCGCCATTGATCCAAAGTAACTGCCAAAGTTGGTATCCCGCCCCAACTCCACAAAGGCTTCTTGATAAATGCGGATCATTTGTGCCGGCGGGGCAAAGCCGTCGCGCGCCAGTCGGACGGCAGGTGCAACCACTCTGGCCCAAGGTAATTTGCCAAACCGGCGATGGGCCGCAAACAGGCCTGCAACGGTGCCGGGCGTTCCCGCAGCCAAATTGCCAATAACGGTACTGCCTGAGCGCACATCGCCCTGCGCGTTCAAATACATATCGGCCTTGGCTTTGCCCGGCGCAGTCTCGCGATAGTCGAGGAAATAGGGCTTGCCCTGCATGACAAGGGTCATGAAGCCGCCACCGCCAATATTGCCCGCTTCTGGATAGCTTACGGCGAGCGCAAATCCGATGGCGACCGCCGCATCGACCGCATTGCCGCCGGCTTCGAGGATTTGCGCGCCAATCTCTGCGGACGGGGTATCGGCGGTTGCCACAGCACCGGCCTTCAGCGCACGGCGCCCTTTGGCGAGCCCCGCGTCCGGCAACATCATCGCCCCGGTCAGTCCGAGGCTTAGGCCCCCTAAGGTTTCACGACGGGAAATCTTCGACATGGGCTCTACTTTCTCACAAAAATCCGAAAGGTGGTGGCCAATCACATTAGACTGCAGTGCGACATAAAAACAACTTCCAAGCAGACTGAGTTTGGTTAGGGTGCCGATAAAACAAACACATCAGGGTGGTGAGGAAAAACATGACTAAAGTTGCAGTTGTTACAGGTGGGTCACGCGGTATTGGCGCGGCTATTTCGATCGCTTTGCGCGATGCTGGCTTTAAAGTTGCTGCCAATTATGGCGGCAATGATGAAGCTGCCGCAGCATTTTCCGCGGAAACAGGTATCGCAACCTATAAATTCGATGTCGGGGATTATGAAGCCTGCGCTGCGGCCATGGCCAAAATTGAAGCTGACCTTGGTCCGATAGACGTGCTCGTCAACAATGCCGGAATCACCAAAGACGGCTTCTTCCACAAAATGTCGCCAGAGCAATGGCGTGGTGTGATCAATGTCGACCTCGACAGCTTGTTCAACTGCACCCGTCCTGTGATCAATGGCATGCGTGAGCGTGGTTACGGGCGCATCATCAATATCTCGTCGATCAATGGCCAAAAGGGCCAGGTTGGCCAAGTCAATTATTCCGCGGCCAAGGCCGGGGTGATCGGCTTTACCAAAGCGCTGGCGCAAGAAGGTGCCGCCAAAGGCGTCACCGTCAATTGCGTCGCGCCGGGCTATATTGCCACTGAGATGGTCTCGGCTATGCATCCAGACGCATTGGCGAAGGTAAAGGCCGGCATTCCTTGCGGACGTTTGGGCGAAAGCGAAGAAATTGCACGCGCGGTTGTGTTCTTGGTGGAAGATCCTGGCTTCATCAATGGCTCAACGCTCACCATCAATGGCGCCCAATATATCGCGGGCTAAAGCGCGAGAGCGACCATAAAAAAAGGCTGTCGGGTTGGACCCGACAGCCTTTTTCTGTTTCTGTCTGGTGGCTTAACCCAGCAAGTCTTTCAAGCCATCGATCAAATCGGTCTTCTCCCACGAGAAGCCGCCATCGGCATCAGGTGCGCGACCAAAATGGCCATAAGCTGCCGTGCGGGCATAGATGGGCTTGTTCAGGTCCAAGTGGCCGCGAATGCCGCGTGGGGTCAACTTCATCAGCTGTGGCAAACGGGCTTCCAGCTTGTCGAGATCGCAACGCTCAGTCCCATCGCAGTTTGCATAGATGGACAAAGGTTCTGCAACGCCGATGGCGTAGGAGAGCTGCAGGGTGCAGCGATCTGCCAGACCGGCCGCGACGATGTTTTTCGCCAAATAGCGCGCGGCATAAGCGGCAGAGCGGTCCACTTTCGTGGGATCTTTGCCAGAGAATGCACCACCACCATGGGGGGCTGCGCCGCCATAGGTGTCGACGATGATCTTGCGACCGGTGAGACCGCAATCTCCATCAGGACCGCCAACAACAAACTTGCCGGTTGGGTTGATGTGCCACACGCAATCCCGGTCGATTGGCAGGATGTCGCCCAAAGCATTACGGATGTAGGGCTCGACAATCGCGCGAATGTCTTCGCTGGTCAGGCTCTCGTCGAGGTGCTGGGTCGACAAAACGATTGAAGTTGCTGCAACGGGTTTGCCATTTTCATAGCGCGCCGTGACTTGGCTCTTTGCATCTGGGCCCAACATGGCCAGCACACCGCTTTTGCGGGCATCAGCCAGATCTTTCAGGATTTTGTGGCTGAATTGAATTGGGGCTGGCATCAGTTCTGGGGTTTCATTCGTGGCATAGCCGAACATGATACCCTGATCGCCCGCGCCTTCTTCCTTATTGCCGCTGGCGTCCACGCCCATGGCAATATGTTCAGACTGGCCATGCAACAGCACTTCAATATCAGCATATTGCCAATGGAAGCCATCTTGAGCGTAGCCAATGTCTTTGATGGCCATGCGCGCGGTGTGCGCGATCAAGTCTTCGGTGACGGTGTCGGTGCCACGGAATTCACCGGCGATGACAACGCGGTTGGTCGTGGCCAAGGTTTCAGCTGCGCAGCGCAGGGCCCAAGGGTCCAACCCTTCAGCGATGGTGTGGCGGAAATACAGGTCAACAACTTCGTCTGAAATCCGGTCACAGACTTTGTCTGGATGTCCTTCAGAAACGCTTTCAGATGTGAAAAGATATGACGCTCGGGCCAATGGTCTACTCCGGGATGAAATTTCAGGATATAAATACATGTTTATATCTTGAAATCAACTTAACCAACGAAAGAATTGGCCTAAACGCTGCGGCCATGGCAGAGTGTTTCACATGACCCGTACCCAGAACCTGACTGACACCATCGAGATTTTGACAAGACTGGTGGGATTTGACACCACGTCGCGCAACTCAAATTTAGAGTTAATTGAGTGGGTTGAGGCCTATGTCGCGCCGTTGAAGCCCCATTTGCGACGCATCCCCAACGCCGATGGTACCAAGACCAATTTGATCATCAGTTTTGGGCCGATCAATGCACCCGGTGGGGTTGTTTTGTCAGGCCATACCGATGTCGTCCCCGTTGATGGGCAGGAATGGGCGACCGATCCGTGGACTTTGACGGAATTGGATGGCCGACTCTATGGTCGTGGAACCTGCGACATGAAGGGATTTGCAGCCTGTGCGCTGGCTTTGGCTCCAGCGATGGCACAGGCAAACCTGACTGCACCAATTCATATTGCGCTATCCTATGACGAGGAGATTGGCTGTCTGGGCGCGCCGTCGCTCGTCGAGGTGCTCAATCAGCATTATGCTAAGCCAGAGGCTGTTATCATTGGCGAGCCAAGTGATATGGGCGTGGTTTCCGGGCAAAAAGGCCTGTCGACTTTCCAGATCGAGATTACGGGGCGGGCAGCGCATTCCAGCCAAGTGCAACAAGGCGTCTCCGCCATTATGGAGGCGGTGCCGCTCTTGGCGAATCTCCGCGCTTTGTCCGAAGAAGTCCGCGCAAATGCGCCAGCCAACAGTCCGTTTGAGCCGCCGGGCACGTCGCTTACCATCGGCTTGATCGAGGGTGGTACAGCTTCCAACATTCTCGCCCAATCGTGCAGCATCACGTGGGACATGCGGTTTGAGGTCGGTGACGATCCCCATGTGCATGAAGCCAAAGTGGCTGCTTGGGTGGCAGAGGTCGATGCAAGGATTAAGGCGCGGGCCCCAGAAGGCGGGGCCAGCATGATGCGCCGCTCGCTCTCACCGGCGATGGCACCCGAGACCGACGGTGCCGCAGAGGCTTTGGCGCGGGCATTGACTGGCGATAACACGACCCGCGCCGTGGCCTATGCGACCGAAGGCGGCATTTTCCAAGGCGGTGGGCTATCGACTGTCATTTGCGGGCCGGGCTCCATCCTGCAAGCGCATCAACCCGATGAATTCATCGAGATCGCCCAACTGGCAGCTGGGTGTGCGTTCATGGAGCGATTGGTGAAGCGCCTGTCCGCCTGATAGACAAACTAAATCCCGGGGGAACCCGCAAACGTCCGATAAAGGCCAATCGCCGCATCACTCAGCTGTGCCTGATTGGCCAAACGGGCCTGACGGGCACTGGCCAATGCGCTTTCAGCTTCGAGACGGTCCTTGAACGAGGCAAGTCCTACGTTGAAGCTAGCCTGCGTCGCGTCAAATCGCACTTGCGCCGCGCGCTCCCCATCCACGCCAGCTTTGGCCCGAGCTTGGGCTTGCCCATAGGCGGACAGCGCATTCTGGCCTTCCGCAATCGCGTTCAGCGTGGTCGAGCGATAGGCTAACAGCGATTGCTGGAAACGTGCGTCGGCCGTTTTGACGCTGGCGCGTCTCTGCCCGAAGTCAAACAGCGGGATTGAAATAGCTGGGGTTGCGTTGCCGCGCTGGATGGTTTGGGCAAGTGGGTTGCCTGCCAAGGACGAGAGGCTGGTGATGGTCCCAACGATCGAGAGGCTTGGGTAAAGATCTGCGCGCGCAATGCCCACGCCTGCCGCTTGCAGCACCGCATCTTGTTCAGCGCGCGCCACATCCAAACGACGACGGACGAAATTCGCAGGAACGGCATCAACCATCGGCGCTTCTGAGCGGAACGTAAAATCTTTCACCGGGGCCAAAGTCTGATCAAGTGAACCTGGCACGACACCGCGCAGGATCGCGATCCGGTCCAAGGCGCCGCGAACCCGCAATTCAGCATCGGGCACGCGTTGACGAATTTGCGCTGCTTGGCCTTGGGATAGACCTTTGTCTGCCAATGAAATCAGGCCAGCGGATTCACGGGAATCTGCAATCGCAGCCAAGGAGTCGGCCCGTGCCAAATCTTCCTGCAGATAAGCCAAGCTTTGTTGGGCATTACGCAGATCAATATAGGCGGCGGCTAGATCAGCAATAATCGCGATTTTGGCAGCTTCCAGCGACGCCCGCGCCCCAGCCTCATTCGCCCTTGCGCCAGAAACGGCAGAGCCAAAACGGCCGAACAAGGGCACTTCCCACGTGGCGCGCAAGACACCTGTTCCGGTGGTTTGCTGCTCGACGGCTGTACCGGTAGCCGAAGTCAGCTTGGTATCGCCCATCGCATAATCTGTGTCGGCAGAGCCAATTGCCGTGAGGCGAGGGGCAAAGCCTGCAATCGTGGCGCGGCCATTATTGCGCGCTTCGATTAAGCGTTGATTGGCCAGTTGGACGGAGATGCCCTCGCTCAGCGCCTCGCGCACCAGCTTGTCCAATACGGGGTCTGCAAACTGCGACCACCAAGCGGCACTTTCGCCCGCTGGCGCAGGGGGCATGTCGCGGAAAGCATCCGGCAGCGTGCTAACCGGGTTTTTGACCTTGGGCGCGCCCATGCCTGGAAACCCGACTGATCCGCCAGTGGCGCAACCACCCAATAAAATCAGGACCGCCAGACTACCGCTTAGGCCAAGCCTGCGGAAATTCTTCTTGTTGGCTGACATCCGAAACTCAAGTGCCGACGTAGACATGCTGTCTCCACATAATGATGTTTTTTCGCTCGACCGCTTGACCTCGGGAGCAAGGCCGCATAATGCGAACGAACGTTCGCTATCGGAATAGGACTTATGTCGCGCACCGTCAACCCGTTGAAAGCTGAGATTAGACGTCGGGAGATCTTGGATGCAGCTCAAGCATGCTTTGAGCGGCGCGGATTTCATGCGACTTCGATGGATCAGATTTGCACCGAGGCCAGTATCAGCCCAGGCGGTCTCTATCGCTATTTCCCCTCTAAGGAGGCGATCATCGCGGCTATGGCCGACGATGAACGTCGCACGGCTACCTTGGCCTTTGACGAAGTGCGGGCTTCCGATAACTTCCTCGTTGCCTTGTCTGAGCTGTGTGAAAAGTTCACCGAAGCTTATGCTGAACCCAATCGTGCGGCCTTCGCGGCGGAGCTGATGGCTGAAGCCGTGCGCAATCCCAAGTTCGCCGCTGTTGCGCGCGAAGCCGAGAGCAAGATTCGCACAGAAATCACCGCTTTGTTGCGCGCCGGACAAGAGCTGGGCCATGTCGAACCGACCCTAGATCCTGCAGAGGCCTCCGCCGTTTTGATGGCCGCGGCCGACGGCCTTGGCTTGCGCATGACCTTTATGAACGACTTTACCGCCGAAGAAGCCGCCCAAGCCCTGAAGAACTTAGTGTTGCGCTATCTCAATCCGGCTTCGACCCCCATTCAAATTCCCTCCCCTACCAAAAACTCGGCGAAAAAGCCGATTGGAGCTTCTAATGACGCGTAAAATCCAAGCTGTATCCTTGGCGCTTATCCTTGCCACCACGCTGGGTCTTTCCGCGTGTGGTAACTCCGGTGACGCAAAAAAAGGCGAAGACGCGAAAAAAGCAGGTGCTGACGCCAAGGCGAAAGAGGGCGGCCGGATGCCGCAAGCTGTTTCGGTGGTTCCTGTAGAAGTGAAAAACTTCACCGGACGCTTGGTCGTCGCGGGTCAAGTTCAGGCTATCCAAGAGGCCCGTGTCTTCCCAACCTCGTCCGGGGCGCGCGTGATTCAAATCATGGCCGACGCCGGTGACCGCGTTGTCGCAGGTCAGGCTTTGGCGCGGTTAGACGGTCGCCAAGTCAATGCGGATAGCGAATTATTGGCCGCACAAGTCCGCCGCGCGCGCACGTCCTTGGCGGAAGCAGAAGTCGGCTTAACGGCCGCCCGGCAAAACTTAACCCGCGCTGAGACAGGTCCACGCGAAAGCGCGCTCGACACCGCCTCGGCGCAGATCGCCTATGAGCAAGCAGAGGCAGAATATCAGCGCGCCCTATCAATTAAGGGCGAGGGTGCTTTGTCGGTCGAGCAATTGGAGGGACGCCGTGCCGCGGCCCGTGCTGCTGAAGCCCGATTGCGCACGCAAAAAGGCGACATCAATGCCTTGCTAGACGGTCGTCGTCAGGCTGTTGCCCAAGCCGCCGCCCGCGTCGGTGCCGCGCGTGCTGACCTTGACGTGGCAATTGCCCAGCAAGCCCAATCCAACTCGCGCCAGAATAACGGCTTGATCACCGCTCCGGTTGGCGGTCAGATCATTTCCCGCTCGGTCAATGTGGGTGAAATCGCTGGGTCCACTGGCCAGCCTATGTTTGTCATTGTTGCCAATGACGCCTTGGAAGTAGCCGCCGAAGTGCCTGAATCTGAGATCAGCCGCTTAAGCCTCGGCATGCCCGCTGAATTTACCGCACCTGACGGCTCGATGGTATCGGGTTCATTGCGGCGTCTTCCAGCCCAAATCGACCCGCAACGTCGTACCGGCATTGCCCGCTTTACCTTGGCCCTAAACCCAGCGGTGAAGTCTGGTGTGTTTTTGACGGGCAGCGCTTCTTCGAAAGCACGCGGTGTGGCAGCCGTGCCGGCTGCTGCTTTGGTCTATGGTCGCGAAGGGGCTTCGGTCTTTGTGCTCCGCAATGACAATTCAGTCACCAAGGTAAAAGTGACCATCGGCTCCCGCGAGGGCTCCTTGGTCGAATTGGTGTCTGGCCCACAACCTGGGGCGATGGTCGTAACCGCCGGCTCTGCCTTCTTGGCTGAAGGCGAAAAGATCAACCCAATTAAGGGTGCGCTGAAGGCCTCCGCCCCTGCTCAACCTGCAACCCCCCCCAAGAAGTGAGGTAAGTCGTTATGCGCAATATATCTTCTTGGGCCATCAAGAACCCAATCGCCCCGATCCT
The DNA here is from genome assembly GCF_049239865.1 of Aquidulcibacter sp. Classification (NCBI taxonomy): domain Bacteria; kingdom Pseudomonadati; phylum Pseudomonadota; class Alphaproteobacteria; order Caulobacterales; family Caulobacteraceae; genus Aquidulcibacter; species Aquidulcibacter sp. The sequence goes on along the minus strand of NZ_JBMLTR010000080.1, from coordinate 3,957 downwards.
ACTCTTCTTTCTTTTGACGATTATGGGGATTGGGGCCTTCTTCAAGCTCCCGATCAACTCAAACCCAGATATCGAATTCCCGGCCTTTACCGTGTCTGTGGGCCTGCAGGGTGCTGCACCGAGCGAGCTTGAGAACCAGGTTGCGACCAAAGTCGAAGGCGCTTTGGCCTCGATCGAGGGCGTCAAGAAAATGACGACCACCTTGGTTACGGGGAGTTCAAACACTTTCGTTGAACTTCAAATCGGCACCGATATCTCCAAAGCAGTTGACGACGCCCGTGCAGCGGTGTCGCAGATCCGCTCAGACCTTCCCGATGGCATTAACGAGCCGCAAGTCGCTCGGATCGACTTCAACGATCAAGAGCCTTTGGCGATTTACTCTGTGCGTGGCCCCGATATGCCCGCAGAGGACATTTCTTGGCTGATCGACCGCGAATTCAACCGCCAATTGCTGGCGGTAAAAGGCGTTGGTCGCGTCGAACGCTGGGGCGGTGCCAGCCGTCAAATCACCGTTGATTTGGACCCAGCCCGCTTGACTGCCTTCGGCGCGACAGCCTCACAGGTCAGCCGCGCGCTGCGCAGTGAGAATATCGACTTGCCAGCTGGCAAATCAGAATCTGGTGCGGGAGAACAAACTATCCGTGCTTTGGGCTCTGCTAAAACGGTGGAGGAACTTCGTAACACGCCCATCGTCCTAAACGGTGGTCGCGTCGTGCGCCTATCCGATATTGCTGATGTCCGCGATGGGTCGAGCGAAGTGCGCGGGATTGGCCGCTTTAACGACCAACCTGTCGTGATGTTCCAAGTCCTGCGTTCCAAGACCGCAAGTTCCTTGAAGGCCTATGAGGCCGTCAAGTTGAAAATCGAAGAGTTACGCAAAGCCTATCCGAACCTGATCATCGAACCTGTGTTCACCCCAACCGACTATGTCCAAGAAAGCTTCGACATGTCGATGGAGACGTTATTTGAAGGTGCGCTGTTAGCGACCTTGGTGGTTGCTGTCTTTTTGGGCGGATGGCGGCCTGTTATTGCCGCGGCAGCCATTATTGGTGTCACCTTGGTTGGCCTTGCTTGGGTGCTCGAAACGACGACCGGGGTTCACATTTCCAAGACCGTATTGTTGTCCATCGGGACCGTAATTCTCGGCATTGTGACCTTCGTCATCAAAGATGGGCGAGCGACCTTCTTAGCGGCAATTGCCATCCCGTTGTCGACCATTCCAACCTTCTGGGTCATGAGCCTTTTGGGCTTCACTCTGAATGATGTGACGCTTTTGGCGCTTGCGCTGGTGGCCGGTATCTTGGTCGACGACGCGATTGTGGAAATCGAAAACATCATCCGCCATATCCGGATGGGCAAATCGCCCTATTCGGCAGCCTTGGAAGCGGCCGACGAAATTGGTCTAGCCGTGGTTGCGACCACGGCGACGATTGTCGCGGTGTTTGCGCCTGTGTCCTTCATGACGGGCATCGTTGGACAATTCTTCAAGAGCTTTGGTTTGACGGTGGCGGTTGCGGTGCTGTTCTCGCTTTTGGTTGCCCGCTTGATCACGCCTTTGTTGGCGGCCTTTATCCTCACACGTTCACCGCCAGAGCATGAAGGTGAAGCTGGCAAGCGCTACATCGCTTTCCTTGAAATGGCCTTGCGGAACCGTTGGAAGACGGTTGCTGTTGGGGTTGCGGTGATGATCGTGTCGGTCTTGATGTTGGGCTTAGCGCCCAAGACATTCACGCCAACCATCGACCAAGGCTTTGTGCAAATGCGCATCGACTTGCCACCGGGCCTCTCGCCAGACGAAGCAGATGCGCGTGCCCGCGAAGTTGCCGGCATTGTGATGGATCGGCCTGAAACCAAGTCCGTCGTGCAAAGCGTGAACGGTGATTTGACGGGTGCAACTTACTTCATCTCGCTGGTGGAGCGGAAAGAACGCGACATCTCGCAGCAAGCCTATGAGGGCGAGCTCCGCAAATCCGTTGGCAAAGTGCCAGGCATTCGGGCACGGTTTGGCGGTGGCTGGGGTTCGGGTGGTCTGTCGATCAATTTGACCTCGGACGACCCAGACGCTTTGGCCGCTGCGACCCAACGTGTCATGAGTGAAATGCGGAAAAAGTCTTGGGCCGTGGACTTGCGTTCCTCGGCTGACTTAACCCGCCCCGAACTGCACATCCTGCCAAAGCGGGAAGAAGCTGCGCGCTTGGGAGTCTCGATCGCTGAAATCGCCACCGCCTCACGTTTGGCAACAACGGGTGATATCGAGCTCAACCTCGCCAAGTTTAATGCGGGCGAGCGTCAAATCCCGATCCTCGTACGCTTGGCGCGGGAAAACCGGGCCGACATTGAAGCCATTGGTGCGTTGCGTGTAAACACGGGAACGGGTGACACCGTGCCTTTGAGTGCCGTTGCTGACATTCAATTCGGTGGTGGTGAAGCCCGTATCACGCGGGAAGATCGTCAGCGCGTTGTGACAATCTCGTCGGGCTTAGCCGCCGGCAAGCAGCTTGGCCCCGCCTTGGAAGAATTGCAGAAGGAAGACTTCTACAAAAATCCAGGTCCTGGCGTGAAAGTGAAACCAGATGGTGATGCAGAAGAATTGGGCGACATGTTCGGCCAATTCGGCGGCGCCATCGGCCTCGGGGTCTTGCTGATATATTGTGTGCTGGTGCTGTTGTTCAAAGACTTCCTGCACCCAATCACCATTCTGTCGGTCATTCTCTTGGCCCCAGCTGGTGCGTTCATTGCACTGGGTCTTGTGAAGGAGCCGCTATCGCTGCCGGTGATGATTGGGCTGTTGATGTTGATTGGTATCGTGATCAAGAACTCGATCCTGCTGGTCGACTTTGTGATCGAAGCTCAACATCGCGGTGTGCCGCGTCATGAGGCCCTGATTGATGCGGCTCGCAAGCGGTCGCGCCCGATCATTATGACCACGATTGCGATGATCGCGGGCATGGTGCCTGCCGCTATGACAACAGCTGGCGCTGGTGCATTCCGGCATGGGATGGCGATTGCGGTGATCGGCGGCTTGACCTTGTCGACCGTGTTGAGCCTGATCTTCGTGCCTGCCGTCTACACGCTGATCGATGACCTCGATCAGAAGATCAAGCGCTTCTTCTCGAAGGTGCCAACCGTCACCAGTGAAGACAAAGCGATTGCCTTGAAAGAGGAAGTCGAACGCCGCGCCAGCCAAGCCGCCGCCGAATAGGCCGGGCAAAACCGATAAATCAAAAGGGGCCCCGATTGGGGCCCCTTTTTCGTCTTGGTTGCGCTAATCAGCGGAAGGGCGGCTCATCAAAGCTGCGCAATTTGCGTGAGTGCAGCACAACCCCGTCGAGGCGCATCTTTTCAATAGCTGCGATCCCAATCTTCAGATGCTCACCAATGGCGCGCTCATAGAAGATGTTGGCAGTGCCGGGAAGCTTGATTTCGCCATGCAGCGGCTTGTCCGATACGCACAAAAGGGTGCCATAAGGCACGCGGTGGCGGAACCCTTGGGCGGCGATCATGCAGCTTTCCATATCGACGCCGATGGAGCGTGAGATATTGATCAAGCGACGCTCCCGGCCCCAATAAAGCTCCCAGTTCCGGTCCGAGAAGCTCACCACCGTGCCGGTCCGCAGACGCCGCTTGAGGGCTTCCCCGCTTTCACCCGTGACTTCCATCGCGGCCTGCTGGATGGACATTTGCACTTCCGCGATCGGCGGAATGGGGACGTCCGCTGGCAAGATACGGTCGAGGACTTCGTCCTTGCGCAAATAAGCGTGCGCCAACACATAGTCGCCAATCCGCTGGCTCTGCCGCAAGCCGCCGCAATGGCCAACCATCAGCCAACAGTGTGGACGCAGAACGGCCAAATGGTCGGTGATATTCTTCGCGTTAGACGGCCCCACGCCAATATTGACGAGGGTAATGCCTTGCCCGTCCTTGGTGGTGAGGTGATAGGCTGGCATTTGATACTTG